>DATHXE010000001.1:0-6248 GCA_035459845.1 Tepidisphaeraceae bacterium
CGCGTCGGCGCCGAACCCGAAGCGGCCGATCTCGAGGCTGCGGAGCGCCTTCTGGAAGGCCTCCTGGAACGTGCGCCCGATCGCCATCGCCTCGCCGACGCTCTTCATCTGCGTCGTCAGCGTCTCGTCCGCGTCCGGGAACTTCTCGAACGTCCACCGCGGGATCTTGATCACGCAGTAGTCGATCGTCGGCTCGAAGCACGCCGACGTGTACCGCTCGTACTTCTCCTGCGGCGTGTTCCCGAGCGGCTTGCCCGTCCCCGGGATCCGCTTAATGCTCGTGATATCGTTGGCGAGTTCGTCCAGCGTGTAGCCGATCGCCAATTTCGCCGCGAGTTTGGCGATCGGGTACCCCGTCGCCTTCGACGCCAGCGCCGAGCTCCGCGACACGCGCGGGTTCATCTCGATGACGACCATCTCCCCGTTGTCCGGGTTGATGCCGAACTGGATGTTCGACCCGCCCGTCTCCACGCCCACCGCGCGGATGACCGCGATCGACGCGTCGCGCATCCGCTGGTACTCTTTATCCGTCAGCGTCTGGATCGGCGCGACCGTGATCGAGTCGCCCGTGTGGACGCCCATGGGGTCCAGGTTCTCGATCGAGCAGATGATGACGACGTTGTCGTGCTTGTCGCGCATCACCTCCATCTCGTACTCTTTGTAGCCGATCACCGATTGCTCGATGAGGACCTCGGAGACGGGGCTGGCGTCGATCCCGCGCTGCACGATCGTCTCGAACTCTTCCTTGTTGTAGGCGATGCCCCCGCCCGTCCCGCCGAGCGTGAACGCCGGGCGGATGATCAGCGGCAGGCCGATCTCCTCCAGCACCTGCCGGGCGTCGGTCATGTTGTGCACGACGCCCGAGCGCGGGACCTTCAGCCCGATCTCGATCATCAACTCCTTGAACCGCTGGCGGTCCTCGCCGCGGTGGATCGCCTCGCGGTCCGCCCCGATCATCTTTACGCCGTACTTGGCCAGGATCCCCTTGTCGAAGCACGCCATGCCCGTGTTCAGCCCCGTCTGCCCGCCGAGCGTCGGCAGCAGCGCGTCCACCGGCGTGCCCTTCTCCTTCTCGTACTGGAGGATTTTCTCGACGGTCTCCGGCGTGATCGGCTCGATGTACGTCGCGTCGGCGAACTCCGGGTCCGTCATGATCGTCGCCGGATTGCTGTTGATCAGGACGACGCGGTACCCCTCCTCGCGGATCGCCCGGCACGCCTGCACGCCGGAGTAGTCGAACTCGCACCCCTGCCCGATGACGATGGGCCCGGAGCCGATGATGAGGATGGTGTGGATGTCGGTGCGTCGGGGCATGGCGGTGGCGATTTCGGAATGCGAATGTCGGATCTCGGATTGGGCGTCACCCGCGCGTCGCGCGGCCGGCACAACCCGTTAGGCCCTCGCGGTTTACGGCGGCGTCCAAGGGCACGTTCGGCGCGCGGAACCGGCAGGGGCAAAAACGGCGTGCGAGTGTACAGGGGGCGAGGGGTTTTTCAATGAACCCCGCGGTCCAGCGCCGTGGCGAACGCGAAAAAAAGAATGCCCACGGAACTCGTTCCGTGGGTTCTGTGGGTCACATCAATCGCGTGCGTTTTACTTCTCCAGCGCCACCCGCACCTGCCCCGGCCAGATCTCCTTGAGGTTCTGCCCCTCCAGGTTCATGTCGTTCGCCTTCCCTTTGATCTCCACCTTCTTCCCGACCAGGTCGTCCAGTGCTTTGACCTTCTTGCCGCCCGTGAACACCGTGCGGTCGCCCAGCTTGTAGTAGCTCGCGCGCATCACGATGCTCGGCCCGCCCGCGCCCGGGACGGCCTCGAGCGTCCCCGTGAACGTCTGCTCCTTCTCCTTCGACTCCTTGTACCACTTCTCGTCCGCGCTCACCTTGACGAACGCCTTGGCCGCCCAGGCCATGTTCTTCGCCAGGCGCTCGGCCGGCAGCGGGCCCGACGGCTTGTCGTCCGCCTCCAGGTCGCCCAGCGCGTATTGCAGGCCGGCGAGCATGTGCCGCACCGCGACGGGGTTGAAGTACGTTTCCTCGCGGTGCCCGAGCAGCGTGTAGAACACGCGCCCGTCGCCGTACTTGTGCAGCCAAGATACGCCGTAATCATGATCCTGCGGGCGGTTGAAGCCGCCGTTGATGCCCGAGGCCTCGATGTCGATGCTCGCCAGGACGTGGAGCCGGCTGCGGTCGTACGTCTCCTTGAACGTGTAGATCTCGTCCGAGATCGTGAACGGCTTGCCCTCCGACGCGAACGCCGCGTTCACCGGGTTGGTCGGGTCGTCCAGCGTGAGCGTGATCTTCCCCCACGGGTGGCCGTTGAAGTAGCCGCCCATCATGACCCCGTAGTCCTTCCACTTGTAGGACGAGTCGGTGGCCGCGTGGATGCCCATGATCCCCTTCCCGCCCTTGACGAACGCGATCAGCGAGTCGCGCAGCTCCTTGGAGTGTTTCACGTCGGCCGGGAGTTCGGCGGCCTTCGGGTCGAACATCAGCTCTTCCTTGCCGGACTTGGGCGCGAAGAGCGACCCGGTGGTCGAGGCCATCACGATGCCGTCGTACTGCTTGAGGTTCTCGGGCGAGAAGGCTTCGGGGTCGTCCGTCACGGTCACTTCGAACGCGCCCGTCTTCTTGCCCATCAGCTCGAGCGTCTTGGCCGCCACGGGGATCGACGAGTGCACGAACCCCGTCGCCTTGGTGAACACGAGCACCTTGCGCGCCTTCTTCGGGGCGGCCGGCGCCTTGTCCGGGATCGCCGCCTCGATCTTGGCGACGTCGTCCGCCGTCGGCCGCTTGGGCTTCTCCTTGGCGGGCTGCGGCGGCGGGGCGGGCTGGGCGTGCGCGCCCAGGGCCACGACGGTGGCGAGGAGGGCGGCGCAGAATCGCTTGGCGGCGGGCATCGATGTTCCTTTCGTAGGCCTCTGGACGGTCCCGCGCGGCTGGCGCGGCGCGGGGACGCAGACTATACCGTCCTGTGGCGCGGGACGTTGGAAGGTTAGTCCGGGCGTCAGACGAGTGTCGCGCGACGAGACATGCCTCACGTACACGGCCGCACCCCGAACCGCCGCTCAACCCACGCCCCGACCGGGTTGCCCGACACGAGGTGGTGAGCGAAGTGCGCGTGGAGACATTTCACGCCGCTCTCACCGTCGCCGAACGCGATCCCCGCCACCCCCCTGCCGCGAAATGCGCCGGCGAGCCCGTTCGCCTCCACCCACGCCCGGTCCTCGTCTGTCAGCGCCGCCCACCGCCGGTCGGCATACTCCTCGTGCGCCCGCCGAAGCCCCGCCGTCATTTCCGCGTCCCGCGCCAACAGCGCGTCGACCTCGGCGACGGCGCCGTCGCGCTCCAACTGCGCAACCGCCCGGTCCAGCACCGGGCACACGAGCCAGTACAGCGTCGGGAACGGCTCCGCCGCACGCCGCCCCCGCCGCCGCAGCGGGTAACACTCCACCACCGCCGAATGCCCCCCCGGGCACCGCGCCGCCACGCGCACGACCCCGCGCAACCCCAGCCCGGCGACGAACGTTGAGTCCTCCGGCGCGATCATCCTCGACACACGACGTGCCTACCGAACCCCCATCAACAATTCCATCGTGAGCTGATCCAACCGCTCGTACGGCAGCCGGGCCTTGGCCAGTTCCACCCGGTCCAGCGGCGCCTCGAGCAGCCGCTTCGCGTTCTGCGAGCTGTACTTCTTCGTCAGCTTTTCCAGGTTCACGTCGCCGACGTTGATCTCCTGCCGCAGCTGCTGAATCTCCTTGTCCGCGTTCCACCGCGCGGCCTTCTCCTTCATGATCATGTACGTCCGCATGCACCCCTTGGCGAACTCCCGCACGTCCTGGTAGTCGCTCGTCCGCAGCGCGTGTGCGTCGAACTGCCGCGGCCCGTTGTACCCGTAATCTTCCAGCAGCTTGACGAGGAAGAACGCGTGCTTCGGGTTGGCCTGGCCGAACCGGAAGTCCTGGTCGTAGCGGCCGAACTCCTGGTCGTTCAGATCGATGTGGAACAGCTTCTTCATCTCCAGCGCCGCGGCCACCTGGTGGACGAAGTTCAGCCCGGCCATGTGCTCGTGCGCGACCTCCGGGTTCACGCCGCACATCTCCGGGTGCTTCAAACTCGGGATCAGCGCCAGGTACGAGCCCGTGACCGCGAAGTACATGTGCCCGCGGGGCTCGTTCGGCTTGGCCTCGAACGCGAACTTGTAGTTGTACTTCTGGTCCTTCGAGTAATCGCACAAGAAGTCGATCGACTCGCGGAACCGCTTGATCGCGTCGACCGGGTTCTTGGTCGCGTCCGATTCCACGCCCTCGCGCCCGCCCCAGAAGACGTAGATCTTCGCGCCGAACTCCGCCCCCAGGTCCATCGCGCGCATCGTCTTCTGCACGGCGTACGCGCGGATGCGGGCGTTGTTCGACGTGAACGCCCCGTCCTTAAACACCGGGTCGGAGAACAGGTTCGTCGTGGCCATCGGGACGACCAGGCCGTTGTCCTTCAGGCCCTTGCGGAACTCCTTCTTGATCGCGGCCGTCTGCTCGGGGGTGGCGTCGATCGGGATCAGATCGTTGTCGTGGAAGTTGACGCCGTACGCGCCGACGTCGCCCAGCAAATCGCAGATCTGCCCGACCGAGAGCTGCTCGCGGGTCGGCCCGCCGAACGGGTCGCGCCCGGGGTTGCCGACCGTCCAGAGGCCGAACGTGAACTTGAGCTTGGGGTCGGGCGCGTACGTGTCCGCCATGGGGGAATCGTCTCCTTCCGGGTGACTTCGAGTGGGCCGCGCGGTGACGGGACGCCAACGCGCGAGCGGGGAAGTGTGCGGGAAACGAGGCGGAGAATCAAGAAAACGGGTGCGCCGGACGGGACGGCCGAGAAAAAACACACGCCCGAGGATCGACGAGCGCGGAGCCCGAACCGGCTGCCCCGTGCGGGTCCGACCGGACGGTCAGTGCGACGTAATCCGGGGGATCCGACCCCTCTGTGGCGGCCCGCCCGATGTCGGTACCGGGTGTTGGCGGCCCGATCGCCGGGGTCGAACGGCCCTTCCCCGCCCCGCGCGGGTCCGCTAGTCTCCCGCCGATGCGCACGTTCCCGATTGCCCTCGCCTCGCTCCTTCTCGCCGTCGCCGGGTGCAAGAGCGACCACGAGAAGCTCATGACGCAGACCACGGCCAGGATGAAGGCCGCAGTCGACATCCTCAAGTCAGTGACCGACGAGCCGACCGCCAAGGCCGCCGCCCCGAAACTCCAGGGCGTCGCCGCGGACCTCAAGCGCCTCCAGCAGGACATGAACCGCCTGGGCGAGGCGGACCAGGCGGTCAAGAAGGAACTCGCGGAGAAGCACGGCCGGGAGTTCATCGAGACGAGCCGCGCGCTGGCGAGCGAGATCGACCGGATCCGGGGCATCCCGGCGGCGCACGCCGCGCTCGAGCAGGCGCTGCGCGAGTTGAACTGGAACCGGCTCGAAAGGTGACGCCTTCGGACGGGCGGGCGAGACTCCGTGGTATCGGGCGGCGGCGGCGGAATGCGCGTGGTGCGAGAAATTTGAGCGCAGCGGGCGAGCGGTTGTCGCAAGTGCTCGCCCCGTCGGTAGTAACGCGTTCGGGCGACCGCGACAAACCGGTACAAACCGGGCATTTTCGGTACTTTTCGGTACTTTTCGGTACTTTTCGGTACCGGCGCGGTACCGGGCTGGCGGGGTTGACGGCGCGGTTGTTGGCGAGCGTTGCATCCCTATTACGGATGGCGTCACGCGTGGGTGGTGACGGGCGCGCACGGGAGTGCGATGGGGCGTCGGGACGCGGGCAAAATGCCGGGGATTTTCCGGTGGAGGGGTAGCGCGCAGGCGTGGTTCGCCTATCGGTGGAGAACGACGTCCGGCGGCACGACCGCCGTCCCAGCGCCCGTCGTTACCGCCACCTCGAACCCGCCGCGCAGCGCCCCGCTGGCGTAGTGTCCGTCCGGGGCCAGGGCGATCAGGGCGCACTGGTGCTTCGGGTCGTCGGCGTAGCTCTCGGCGACCCGCTCGAGCACGTAGCGGATCGCGTCGATCGCCCGGTCGCCGGCCCGCATCCGCTCGACGACGAGGAAGGACGCGCAGACGCCGATCATGAGCTCGCCGGTGCCCGTCGCGACCGCCGCCCCGATCCGCGGGGCGCAGTAGAGGCCCGGGCCGATCAGGGGCGAGTCGCCGACGCGGCCGGGGAGTTTGAACGCGCGGCCGGAGGTCGAGCAGGCGACGCCGAGCGTGCCCT
>DATHXE010000002.1:0-4951 GCA_035459845.1 Tepidisphaeraceae bacterium
CGGGTCGGGCGCGAGCGGGGTGACGGCGTGGTTGACGGGGTCGAGCATGACCAGGCGGTTTTCCGTCAGCACGGTGGACCCGTCGCGCGGATGTGCGCGGACGAAGGCGATCAGGGGCGTGCCGGGGTGTGCGGCGGGGCGTACGGCCGCGTCGACGGTCTCGGATTGGTAGAGGATCTGCCCCTCGCCCTCGGCCTCGGGCACGGCGACGATGGCGGAGTGGTTGCGCTCGAGGTCGACGATGTAAAGGGCGGCCGAGGCCCCGTCGGCGGACCAGAACGGCTCGACGCGGATCGACACGCCGGGCAGATCGGTCAGGTGGCGGAGCGCCCACGCACCGGCGCCGTCGCGGACGCCGGTCTGGACGCGCGTCCAGCCGTCCTGGATTCGCCGGGTGACGAGCATAAAGCGGCGGCCGTCGGGGCTGACGGAAAGCACCGGTGGGAAGTGCGGATCGCCGTCGTCGGACAGGTCGGCGACGGTTTGATCATGACCGGTCGTGACGTCGCGCTTGTAGAGCCGATTCGTCGCGGGATTGGCGACGATGAGGAGGGTCGGAGCGAGCCAGGCGAAGGCGAGGCCGGGGAGGGTGGTGAGTTGGCGGTCGGCCAGGCGGAGCACGCCGATGGTCACGTCACCGGGCGGCGGGCCGGAGGTGAGGGTGAACGCGAGGTGCGTTTCGGCGGACGACCAGGCGAGGTCGGCGAGGTGGGCGTCGGTGGTCGAATACGCCGGCTGGGCGAGGTCGCCGACGCGCGACGGCTGATCGGTCGGGGCGACGAAAAGCGTGCGCGGGATTGAATCCGCCACCCAGAACGCCAACAGGCTGCCATCCGGTGACATGCGGCACGAAGTAGGGTCGAAGAGGTCGCCGGCGACTTCGACGGTAGGGGCGAGGAGGGGAGGGGTCGGCATACGCCTCAGAGTATGGGGAATGGCGGTGGGCGGGGAAGCGCGCGAAAGGCGAAAACGGCCGTAGGTGGAACGGCGGCCGGCGGCGAATACAATGGCTCGGGTGAAGGTTCGCTTGTCCAAATCGTTCCGCTTCGAGGCCGCGCACGACCTGCCGACGTTTCCGGAAGGTCACAAGTGCCGGCGGCTGCACGGGCACTCTTTCAAATTCGACGTGATCGTGGAGGGGGAGGTTGATCCGGCCAAGGGGTATCTGATCGACTACGGCGACATCAAGCGCGTCGTCGACCCGATCGTGAAGCGGCTGGACCACTACTATTTGAACGAAATCCCCGGGCTGGAGAACCCGACGGCCGAGGTGCTGGCGGTGTGGATCTGGAATCGGGTCAAAGAGGCGCTGCCGCAGTTGGCGTCGATCATCGTGCACGAGACGTGCTCGTCGATGTGCGAGTACCGCGGGGGTTGATACATCGCAGGAAAAAGTGATTTCGCGGCGGGGCGGGGCTCGCCTGCGCAATTATTGGACGTTAATGAGCGCGCATGGGCATGATCAGTCAAATCACTTGACAAGTTTTGACTGATTGCGCACAATACTGAGCATCCCTTTTGGAAGAGGAAGGCGAGATGGTTGCTCAGACGAGCCGGGCCTTGGATCGCAAGGAAGTGGAGTCGCTGGTGCGGGAGGTGCTGCACCAGCGGTTGCGCGGGCAGTTGACGCCCCCGCCGTCGCAGGCGCGGAGCCACACGGAGCGGGGGAAGGGGCCGAACCCGCTGGTGGTGAACGTGTCGGCGCGGCACATGCACGTGACGCCGGAGGACCTGGCGGTGCTGTTCGGGCCGGGGTCGAAGCTGACGAAAATGAAAGACCTGTACCAGCAGGGCGAGTTCGCGAGCGAGCAGCTCGTGACGATCGTCGGCCCGCGGCAGCGGATCATCCCGAACGTGCGGATTTTGGGGCCGGAGCGGAAGTTCACGCAGATCGAGCTGTCGTATACGGACGGGGTGTACCTCGGCGTGGACCTGCCGCTGCGGGTGAGCGGGGACATCGACGGCACGCCGGGCATTACGGTGCTGGGGCCCAAGGGCGCGCTGCATTTGTCGAAGGGCGTCATCCGCGCAGCGCGGCACGTCCACATGTCGACGGCCGACATGGACTTCTACGGCGTGAAGGACGGGGACCACATGAAACTCAAGATCGACGGCCCGTGCGGGGTGACGTTCGACAACCTGCGCGTGCGGTATCACCCGAAGGTGGTGCTCGAAGTGCACATCGACACGGACGAGGGGAACGCGTGCGACCTGGATTCGGCGGCGCGGATGGAATTGATCAAGTAGTCCTGAGTGCGGAGTCCTGAGTGCTGAGTATTCGCGCTCGGGATCGCCTCAGGTGGTAACGAGACTTTTCGTGGTTCTGGCCCGGGTTTCAGGGTGCCGACGGTCGCTCGGCTCAGGACTCAGGACTCAGGACTCAGGACTCAGGACTCAGGACTTTTCTGGAAAGGACTGTGGAATCATGGCGAGCGAAGCGCTTGGGCTGTTGGAGTGCAAGGGTCTGGTCTCCCTGATGGAGGGGACCGACGCGATGCTGAAGGCGGCGAACGTGGAGATGATCGGGTGGGACAAGGCCGGCAGCGGCATGGTCACCGCGTTCGTGAAGGGCGACGTGGCGGCGGTGAAGGCGGCGGTGGACGCCGGCGCCGAGGCGGCCGGGCGCGTCGGGAGCGTGATCGCGGTACACGTGATCGCGCGGCCGCACGACGAGCTGGTCGGGATCATGCCGAAGAAGAAGGCCGCGGCGGGTGCGCCTGCGCCGGTGAAGAAGTAGAACCACGAAGGCACGAAGGCGCGAAGAAAACAATTCATGGTGTGGTTGCCCGCACATTCTGCGGCGATTGATTGAACAACTTGGACCCGGACGCGTGGGTGTTCACGAGAGTGCTGGTTAGCCAGCGAATTCTTCGTGCCTTCGTGTCTTCGTGGTTCGATCCGATTGGAGACTGTCATGGCTGAATACGGCAATGGATACGGGAGTGCGATCGGGTTGGTCGAAACCAAGGGCTGGACGGGCTCGGTCGAGGCGGCGGACGCGATGCTCAAGGCCGCCAACGTCGAGATCGTCAAGACGATCCAGATCGGCGGGGCGTTCGTGACGACGCTGGTCCGCGGCGACGTCGGTTCGGTTAAAGCCGCCGTCGAGGCCGGCAGCGAGGCGGCCGGGCGTGTGGGCGAGCTCATCGCGTCGCACGTGATCGCGCGGCCGCACCCGGACCTGCTCGCGGGCTTCGGGGCTTGAGGCTTTGGATTGAAGACTCGTGCTGCGCACGACCCGCCCGCTGAAGCGGGCTCGCCGACCGTGACACCCATGCTCGTCTTAGTCGCCAATCTCGGCTCGACGTCGTTCAAGTACAAGCTGCTGGACATGGACGCGGACGGCGCGTGCCTGGCCAAGGGCGGGTACGAGCGGATCGGGCAGGCGGGGTCGCCTTACCCGACGCACGGGGAGGTGATCGACGTCATCCTGAAGGAACTGCCGAAGAAGCCCGACGCGATCGGGTTCAAGGCGGTGCACGGCGGGCCGATCAGCGGGGCCGTGCGGGTGACGGACGAGGTGATCGCGATCCAGGAAGAGTTCGCGGACGTGGCGCCGGCGCACAACCCGCCGTACATCGCGGCGATGCGGGCGTTCGCCAAGAAGATGCCGGGCACGCCACAAGTCGCAGCGTTCGAGACGGCGTTCCACCAGACGATCCCACTCGCAAGACAGGTGTACGCGATTCCGCACGAGTGGACGGAGAAGCTGGGCATCCGGCGGTACGGGTTCCACGGCGCATCGCACCGGTACGTCGCGACGCGCGTGAAGGAACTCGTGCCCGAGGCCCGGCGGGTGATCTCGTGTCACCTGGGCGGGAGTTGCTCGGTGACCGCGATCATGGACGGCAAGAGCGTCGCGAACTCGTTCGGGATGACGGCGCAGAGCGGCGTCTTCCACAACAACCGCGTGGGCGACTTCGACGCGTTCGCGCTGCAGAAGCTGCTCAAGCGCGGGCTGACGCTGGACGAGATCTTCAAGAAGCTCGGCAAAGAGGGCGGCCTCGCCGGGATGAGCGGGGTGTCGCCGGACATGCGGGACGTGGAGAAGGCGGCGGCCGAGGGCGACGCGCGGGCGAAGCTGGCGGTCGAGGCGTTCGTCGAGAGCGTGCGCGGGTTTGTCGGGCAGTATTTGGTGGTGCTGGGCGGGTGCGACGTGCTCGCGTTCACGGGGGGGATTGGCGAGAACGGCGCGGCGATCCGCGAGGCGGTGTGCCGGAATCTGGGCTTCGCGGGGATCGCGCTGGACCCGGCGAAGAACGCGGTGCGCGGGCGGGAAGAGAAGATCAGCAGCGTGGAGTCGGACTGCGAGATCTGGATCGTGCCGACGAACGAGGAACTCATCGTGGCGCGGCAGACGGTGGCGGTTCTGACTGCGAACTGATTTGAACCACGAAGGCACGATGACACGAAGAAGACTTGAATCGGCGAGGTCGCTTTAGCGGCCGGGATCGTGCGGCAGCACGATGGCGAGTGCGGGCAGAGCAATTACACACGCGGGCGAGACGCCCGCGATACGGAGAATGATCATGGCGAACGGTGAAGCGGTCGGGCTTATCGAGACGAAGGGCATCGTGGCGGCGGTCGAGGCGCTCGACGCGGCTCTCAAGGCGGCGAACGTGACGTTCGTCGAACAGCACAAGGTCGGCAGCGGCCTGGTCGCGATCACGGTCAAGGGCGACGTCGCGGCGGTCCGGGCGGCGGTCGACGCCGGCGCCGAGGCGGCCGGGCGCGTGGGCGAGGTCGTCAGCGTGCACGTGATCCCGCGGCCGCACGAGGGTGTGGCGCGGATGAGCTGAATGCGCGAGGGAACGATTAACGATTAACGATTAACGATTAACGATTAATGCTTAAGGGGCTTTTGGTCTGCTTAAGCATTACTCGTTAATCGTTACGCGTCGGTTAACGGTCATTGCTAGCGATAGGCAATCCCATGTTCCTCGGACGAGTC
>DATHXE010000003.1:0-3130 GCA_035459845.1 Tepidisphaeraceae bacterium
GTAGTGGTTGGCGCCGGTGTGATTCGGGTCGCGGGCCATGACCCACTCGAGCGTCTTGACGATCTCCTCGGTGCCGGGCTGGGGCTTGCCGTCGGCCGTGTAGAGCTGCCAGGGGCGCAGGTTCATCATGGACTCGGCGTAGAGGGTGGCGGCGTGGACGTCGGTCGGGTGCTTGCGGGCGACCTCCTTCATGGCCATTGCGAACGCCTCGGCGTGCTTGCGGAGGTCGGCCTTGGGGTCGGTGGAATATCGCTTGGCGACGGCGTTGATGTAGTCGCGCTCGGCCTGCGAGGCGTGGACGGAGAGCTCGACGGCTCGATTCGAGGCGGCGACGGCGGCCTTCATCGCTTCGGCGTCGATCTCGGGCGCGTTGAAGTTGGGGCCGACCGCGTAGGCGAGGCCCCAGTGGGCCATGGCGAGCTTGGGGTCGAGGGCGGCGGCGTGGCGGAACGCCCGGGCGGCCTCGGCGTGGTTGAAGGCGTAGATCAGCGCGAGGCCCTGGTCGAAGAACTTCTGGGCTTCGGGACTGGCGGTGGTGACGGCCATGTGGACGGGGCCGAGGCCGGTGAGGAGGCGCGGGGGCTTGGCGTCTTCGACGGCGACGACGCCCGGCGGCGGCGTTTGCTGGCAGCCGGTGAGAAGGAATCCGAGGGCGGCGAGCCACGGGAGGCGAGAGGTGTTGTGCATAGGGTCTCCGGTTGACGGCGTTGTAACGCGCGCGGGGGCTCGGTCCGAGAGAATTCCCGGGACGATCTGCGCGATCGTGACTCGGTCGATGCGAACGAAAACCAGACTTGGGGGGCGAGTATTCCGAGTGCCCTGAATGGGGCACTCGGGCGGGTGCAACGAACGGACTTCGCGAACGAGTGTGATCGCGGGAATCGGCGACGTTGGACGCGCTGGGCAAGCCCGGCGGCTATAGGGATCGCGCGATCCCGTTCACTTCGGGAGCTTGCGTACCTTCCCGGGCGTCATAGGCTTGCCGGCATCGGCGCTGGCGCACGCGGCGAAGCAGAGGGCGAGGGAGCGGAGGTTGTCGCGGGCATTGTTCGTCGGCTGGCGGTCCTGGTCGATGGCGAGGAGGAGCTCGGCCATCGTGCCGTGGAAGCCGTTCGTGAACCAGTCGCCGGTGAGTTCGGGCGTGGCGACCCCCCTGCTCGTGATCAGGCGGACGGACTGCTTGGTGAGGCTCGGGCCTTCGGAGATGAGCGTGCCCTTCGTGCCGGCGACGTAGGAGCGGTCCTCGGCGCCGTGGCGGACGTCGGCGTCGAAGACGAGCGTGGCCTGGGCGTCGTCGTATTCGATCAGGGCCTGGCCGAGCATCGGGGGCGTGATCGTTTGCGTGGGCGAGAGGGCGTTGCTGGCGAAGAGGCGCTTGGGAACGCGGTCGCCCATGAAGCTCGTGACTATGTCGAACCAGTGGATCGCGAAGTCATAGAGGACGATGTGGCGGACGCGTTCGAACGGCGTGCCCTTGACCCAGTTGTGGTCCCAGTGGACGCCGAGGTGGGCGGCGATGGGTTGGCCGATCAGGCTTTTGGCGATGGCGGCGCGCATCCATGCGAAGTGCGGGGCCCAGCGGCCGTTCTGGTTGACGGCCAGGCGGACGCCGTGCTTGTCGGCGAGGTCGACCAGGCGCTGGCCGACGTCGAGGTCGGTGACGAAGGGCTTTTGGGAGAGGACGTGTTTCTTGGCGGCGATCGCCTCCTTGAGGATATCGACGCGCGCGGCGGGGTGGGTGGCGACGTCGAGAACCTCGATGTCGTCGCGCTTGAGGACGTCGCGATAGTCGGTGTAGAGGGCGGCATCCGGGTAGAACTGCTTCTGGCGGAGCTTGGCCTTGTCGGCGTCGCGGTCGCAGAGGGCGACGACGTTGTAGCCGGCGGATTGGTACGCGCGGAGGTGATACTCGGTGATGCCGCCGCAGGCGATGAGGGCGATGGCGGGGTTGTAGCGCTTGGGATTTTGAGGGAGGTAGCGGAGGGGCGGAGCGGGGATGGGCGCGGTGGGGGTGGCGGAGGCGGTGGTGTAGTTGCGGGAGCGTTTTGCCATTTGCGATTGTGCAGTTTCGAGGCGGACGAAGACGGTGGGCAGTGCCCACCGTACGGGAACGACGCGCGGATTGCGCGAGCGGTGGGCGGAGCCCACCCTACAGGGCGATCGTTCGCCCCTCCTGGGCGCTGCGCCAGGCGGCGTCGACGATTTGTTGGCCGATGCGACTGGTCGCGATGCTGAGAGGGCCTTGGATCATCTCGCCGGTCTGGATGCAGTGGGTGACGTACTGGATGGGGTTCTGGTGCGGGGGCTGGATGGGGTCGACCGGGACGTCTTCGCCTTCCGGTCTCGCTCTCGTAGCGAGGCGGACGGTCTTGTCGTAGTCCCATGAGCTGATCGAGCCATCCGTGCCGACGAGGATGAAGCCGCAGCGAGGTTGGGGCTGGAGGGTCCAGGGATCGGTGAGGGTGCCCCAGCGGGTTTCGAACTTCGAAAGGCCGCGGCGATAGCGGGCTATAGTGATCGAGTGTTCGTCGACCTCGAGGCCGGCGGGGCGGTCGACGACGGCGGTGACGTCGATCGGCTTTTCGCCGTTGATGAACCACGTGCCGAGGGTGGTGCCGTAGCCGAGGTAGTCGAGGAGGGAGCCGCCGCCGTGGGCGCGCTTGTAGAACCAGGAGTGGGGTTTCTCGGCGTCGATCTCGGCGGGGGTGCGTTCCTTCTTGTCGGCGCCGTGGTGGAGGGGGCCGCGGTTGCCCTCGTAGTAGTGCACTTGGAGCAGCTCGCCGATCCGGCCGTCGTCAACCAGGCGCTTGGCGGTGCGGTGGGAGGGGTACCAGGCGAGCGGCCAGTTGATCGCGAGTTGTTTACCGGTCTTGGCCATCGCGGCGATCATTCGGTCGGCCTCGGCGAGCGTGGCGGCGAACGGCTTTTCCATCAGGATGTGGACGCCGAACGGGGCGACCTTCTCGGTCCACTCGCCGTGGTTGGCGGTCGCGGGGCAGAGGATGACCAGGTCGGGGCGGGTGGTCTCGAGACACTGGCGATAGTCGGTGAAACAGCGCTCGGCGGGGACGGCGAAGTTGCGCGCGGCCTCGGTCATGCGCTCGGGTTTCTCGTCCGACAGGCCGACGAT
>DATHXE010000004.1:0-2215 GCA_035459845.1 Tepidisphaeraceae bacterium
TACTCGTCCACGACCTCGCCGCGCGAGTCGTTGATCACCAGCAGGTTCGACTTGACCTTCCCGCCCAGCAGGCGGTCGCGGTTGAGCAGGTGCTTGGTCTCGGCCCCGCCGGGCACGTGGAACGTGATCACGTCGAGCTGCTTAAGGAACTCCTCGAAGTCCTTGATCACGGTGACGCGCCCGTCGAGCGCGGTGGCCGACTGGAAGTACGGGTCGTACCCGAGCACCGTCATGTCCATCGCCAGCGCGCGGACGGCGACGGTCTGCCCGATCCGCCCGAGTCCGACGACGCCGAGCGTCTTGCCGGCCAGCTGCGTGCCCTGGTAGATGCTGCGCTTCTTCCAGTCCAGCGCACCGGTCCGCAGCCCCTGGTTGGCGGCCGGGATTTTGCGGGCCAGGGCGTACATAAGCGCCAGCGCGTGCTCGGCCGTGCTGAGCGTGGACGCGGCGGCGGTGTTCAGGACGAGGATGCCCTTGGCCGTCGCGGTCGGCAGGTGGATGTTGTCCACGCCGACGCCCGCCCGGGCGATCACCCGGAGCTTGCCCGGGCTCGCGAGCACCTTTTCCGTGACCTTGGCGCCCGAGCGGACGATCAGGGCGTCGAAGTTCGGCACCTCGGCCGCGAGCTCGTCTTCCTTGAGCCCGATCTTCTCGACGTACTCCATGCCCGACGCCTTGAGGGCCTCGAGCCCCTCGGCCGCGAGCTTGTCCGCCACGAGAATCCGCTGTCCGGTCGCCATTGTTCTTCCTCTGATAACTGCCCAAAAACGGTCGTACGTCGACCGGACGGGGCATCGTAAGGACGGGGGGGACGCGATGCAACGGACGTCCTTTCCCCCTGCAATGTCGCGACGCACGTTACGTCCGGCGCAGACCTCATCCCCCCACCTCCGGCCGTCCGATACGGTGTTAAGAACGCATGATGACCGCCCTCGCTACATCCCGGTTTCTCGAGCTCGCGCAGGGGTTCGCACACAACCTGCAGACGGCGCTGGGGATCGGGACGGCGATGCCGTGGCTGGCCGCCGGGTTCGTCGCGATGTCGGCCGTCCTGCTGGCGTGGGTGCCCCGGCAGCGCAGGCGCGTCGGCACCGCCCTGCTGCTTTTTATCGGAGCCGCCGGGGCGCTGGTCATCGCCGCGGCACTGCTGACGGACGGGTTTCCCGCGGACGGTTCGGCCTACCGCTGGACGCGGTTCGTCGGCCAGCTCCTGCTCGGGGCCGCGATCATCAACGTCGCGGCAGTCGTCCTGTTCGACGTGCTCCTGTCCGCCGTCCGCCTGCGCCCGCCGGCGATCGTGTCCGACATCCTGATCGCGATCACGTACATCGTCGTCTTCGTCGCGCTGCTCTCGGGCGCGGGCGTGAACCTGACCGGGATCGTCGCCACGTCGGCCGTGTTCACCGCCGTCATCGCGTTCTCGCTCCAGGACACGCTGGGCAACATCATGGGCGGCATGGCCGTCCAGCTCGACCGGTCGATCGGCGTGGGCGACTGGATCCGCGTCGGCGACGTCGAGGGCCGCGTCGTCCAGATCCGCTGGCGGCACACGGCCATCGAGACGCGCAACTGGGACACGGTGCTGATCCCCAATAGCGGGATCGTCAAATCACAGGTGACCGTGCTCGGGCGGCGCGAGGGCCAGCCGACGCAGCGCCGGCAGGCGGTGCTGTTCCACGTGGATTACCGCCACTCGCCCACGCGGGTGATCGACGCGGTCGAGGCCGCGCTCCGCGCCGAAGCCGCTGCCGGCGCGCTCCCGGACGCCGCGCGCGAGCCGGCCCCGCAGTGCGTCATGACCGAGTACCGGGACAGCTACGCGACGTACGCCGTGCGCTACTGGCTGACGAACCTGGCGAGCAACGACGGCGCCGACTCGATGGTGCGGGCCGTCATCTACGGCGCGCTCCGCCGCGCCAACATCCCGCCGTCCATGCCCGCCCAGCAGGTGTTCTTCACCGAGCAGGACGCGGCCCGGCGCGACCGCAAGGCCGAGGAGGCCCTGGCCGACCGCGCCGCCGCGATCGCCGCCGTCGACCTGTTCGCCCCGCTGACCGACGACGAGCGCCACCAGCTCGCCGGGCGGATCAAGACCGCCCCGTTCGTCCGCGGCGAAACGATTACCCGCCAGGGCACGCGCGGCGACTGGCTGTACCTGCTCGTGACCGGCCGGGCGGAAGTGAAAGTCGCCACCGACAACGGCGGCGGGCGCGAT
>DATHXE010000005.1:0-14796 GCA_035459845.1 Tepidisphaeraceae bacterium
CTTCATCCCTCCCCCACCCATGACCCCCCTCCCCGCCCGCGGCAAAATCCTCCGGATCGAAGGCGACTACGCCGTCTTCAACCCGGCCGGCACGACCTACGAGATTCACCTGCTCTACCCGAAGGGCAAGGCGCCGACGCCGTCCGACCGGCAGACGTCGGTCGTCATTCGCGCCACCGCCCGGAAGGTGTGGACGGTGCCGTCGGGCGGGAACTTCGTCACCCCGATCTTCGGCCCGCCCAAGATCGCCCAGGGCCGGACGAAGGACCTGTCCGACCGCCAGATGATCCTGCATGCGGGCGTGCCGATCGTGGTCACGCTGCCGACGAGCGAGGATGCATATGACCTGCAGAAGGGGCCGCTCACGGTGCCGGGGCTCGTGAACTGCACGCTGATGCCGGGCGCGACGATCGAGGTGGTCGAGGAGCCAGTTTCGGCGAGCCCGCTCTAGCGGGCGGGCGGCGCATGCCGTCAGTCGACCGCACCCAAGTCCGATAATCCACCCCCTCCACGCCCCATCCCTCATCTCCCCATCTCTCCCTTCATTTCCTCCCCCGCCCTGCCGATAAACCTGTGGGGAGAACTTATGACTGTTCAACTGCTGTGCCCGAATCTCAAGTGTCGCAAGGTCCTCTCGGTGCCCCAGGACTGCCGGGGCAAGAGCGTGAAGTGCCAGTACTGCCAGACGATCCTGAAGGTGCCGATGCCGAAGATCGAGCCGGTCGTCGCGGGCGCCGCCTCCGCCTCCAAATCTTCGCATTGAACTTCGATCCCGTTGCATAACCCACGGAGCAAGCTCCGTGGGCTTTCCCCGCGTGTGCACGGGTCGTCCCCCTCTCGTTGACATCGCACCCGGCGCGACTACGCTCCGCCTCCATGACGGATCACGCCGCCACGCTGCCGCTTCATCCCCACGACGAGCCCGCCCCGCAATCGCTCCTCTCGCGCCTGGCCGGCATGATCGGCCTGGCCGGGTGCCTCGTCGGGCTCGGCATCTTCACCATCGGCTGCCACGGGGTCGAGAAGGCGTTCGCCCTCAACGTCCTCCCCCTGCTCATGGGTGGGGCGGGCATGGTCCTGACCGTGGTCGCCGGCGTCTTCCAAAAGGGCGGCCCCGAAAACACGCCCATCCTCGGGTCGATCTTCCTCAACCTGTTCGCGATGATCGGCGGGTTCCTGGAGCGCGCTGTGGCGGAGGATTGGCCGATCTTCCCTCGCGCGGGATGAGCGCGACGACGGTTCACCAAAAACGAAAAGACGAAAAGACGAAAAACGTAAAGCAGTCACGCACGTGCGCGTTGCTTTACGTTTTACGTCTTTTCGTTTTTGCCGTTTTCTCGCCGCTCACGCCCCTTCTACCGGCAGGCCCGCTTCCTTCCACCCGCGGAACCCCCCGTCCATCGACCACACGTTCGTGTAGCCCATCTTCTGCAGCATGTCCGCCGCCAGGGCGCTGCGGAAGCCGCCGCCACAGTAGAGGACCAGTTCGGTCCCGAGGTCCGGGATTTTGGCCTCGACGTCGCGCTCGAGGATGCCCCGGCCGAGGTGCTCGGCCTTGGGGAGGTGACCGCCGGCCCACTCGTGGTCTTCGCGGACGTCGATGAGCTTGAAGGCCTGCCCGGCGTCGAGCTTCTTGCGCACGTCGTCCACCGTCAACTCGCGCACGCGCGACTTGGCGTCGTTGACCACCTTCAGAAAACCGGGGGCGTGATTCTTAGCCATGACTGAATTCCTCTCTTCCGGCGGGGCCGCTTCAGCGGGTCTGTGACCCGCACAAAACCCTCAATTCCGCGGGACGAAAAACACCTGGTACATCGCATCAGCCCGGAGCCCGGTGGCGCCGACGGACTGGCCGTCGACCGTCAGCCGCTCCCCGCACGCCTCGACCGTCTGCCCGACCGCCAATGCGCGGGTGAACACGACCTCGTCGGCGGCGACGTCCCGGACGTAGACCGCCCCCGGCTCGCCCGCCACGAACGCGACCCGCTCGGGCCGCTCGTCGACCAGCCGGGCCGCGCGCGGGACCCCAGCGTACTCGCCCGCCGTCGAACATCCGACCACCGCGCCGGCCCAGATTATCGAAACCGCCCAGACGGTACGCATCATCTAGTTCTCCGATCGCCCTCGCGCGAGAACTCGGCCACTGAAGTGGCCAAGCCTCGTCGGGCTCTCACGCGACGCTCATCTTACCGTCTGACAATCCGATATCAGCCCCGCTGCGACTCGCGAATCGCAAATTCACGATTGACCGCCGCGGGGGATGTGGTTTACTCACCGAACGATTCCCCGCGCTTGCCAAACCGGGACTCCCACAACAACCCAAGCCCCTGGGGCGTTACTCACCTGCCGTGTCGATGACCGTTCCCCCCGCCGTGCCGAAACTGACGACCGCCGCGCGCCATCGCCGCGGACGTATCCCGTCGCGCGCCCTCGAGCCATGCGAGCGGCGGGTCATGCTGGCCACCGGGTTCTCGGCCACCTATTACGACGACGCCGGCCTCGGCCTGCCCGTGGTGGCGCGGGCCGACGCGGAGGTCAACTTCGACTTCAAGGCCGCCGCCCCGGTGCCCGGCGTCGCCGCCAACTCGTACTCCGTGCGGTGGGCCGGCGCCGCCGACGTCCCGGTCGACGGAAACTACACCTTCACCCTGACCGCCGACGACGGCGTGCGCCTGTGGGTCGGGGGCGTCCTGGTGATCGACCGGTGGGCGGACCGGCCCGCCCTGCCCGGTGACGCCGACGCGAACGGCGTCATCGACTTCAACGACTTCCAGATCTACGAGGGCCAGGTCGGCACCTTCGGGCCCCAGGCAGACTTCAACGCCGACGGCGTCGTCGACCCGCTCGACTACCGAATCCTCCGCGCGAGTTACAACAAGTCGATCAACGCGACGACCCCGGTCGACACCGCGACGGTCAGCCTCGCCGCCGGGTGGGTCGACGTGACGGTCGAGTACTACAACAACGCCGGCACCGGCGTCGCGAAGCTCGAGTGGGAGGGGCCGGGCGTCGCGCGACAGGTGCTCCAACCGGGGCCCGTGCCGGTGATCGACGCCGGCAACGGCCTGGCCGCCTCGTTCTTCCACGGGATCGATTTGGCCGGGCCCGCCGGGCTCGTCCGCGTGGATCCGGTGGTCGACTTCAACTGGTCGAGGGGGGCGCCGAACGGGTTCGAGGCGGACTACTTCTCCGCCCGATGGGCCGGCTCGCTCGAGGCGCCGATCACCGGGCAATACGTGCTCGAGGTCGAGGCCGACGACGGCATCCGCCTGTGGGTCGACGGCCAGTTGCTGCTCGACAAGTGGTACGTGACGCCGTCCGCCCGCCACCAGACCTCGCCGGTCACGCTGGGGGCCGGACAGCACACGATCCAGCTCGAGTACTTCGAGAACTGGGGCGACGCGAACGTCAACCTGCGGTGGCGGACGCCGCTCGCGTCGCCGGACTCCAACCCGGTCGTCATCCCGACGCAATACCTCTGGACGACCGCCCCGACCACGCCGCCCGACCCGGATCCGGACCCCGATCCTCCGCCCCCCCCTCCGCCCCCGCCGCCGCCCCCGACCGGGAGCGGACTGCCGTGGCTCAAGGTCAGCGACAACGATCGCTTCCTCGTCACCGACGCCGGCGACGACTTCTTCTGGATGGGCGACACCGCCTGGCGCCTGTTCTACGAGACCACGCGCGCCGAGGCCGACCAGTACCTGACCGACCGCGCCAATAAAGAGTTCAGCGTCGTCTATGCGACCGCGTTCAACCTCGGCTTCAACTCGCGAAACGAGTACGGCCAGTCCACGTTCCTCAACTCCGACGTCACCCGACCCAACGACTCGTTCTTCCAGCACGTCGACTACATCGTGCAAAAGGCCGAGGACCTGGGCCTCTACGTCGCCTTCCTCCCCGCGTGGGGCGAGTCGATCAGCTACCCGAACGGCCGGCTCTTCGACACGACGACGGCGTACGACTACGGCAACTACCTCGCCACGCGGTACAAGGACCAGTCGAACATCATCTGGGTGCTCGGCGGGGACGGGCCCGGCGACGACGGCACCGGCGCCGCCGCCGCCATTTACCGCGCCATGGCCGCCGGGCTCGAGGCCGGTGACGCCGGCCGCCACCTGATCACGTTCCACCCCAACGGCAACCCCGCCTCCACCTCCACCTGGTTCCAGAACGACGAGTGGCTCGACTTCCACATGATCGAGTCCGGGCATACGCCCAACTCGACGCTCGCCTACGACCTGATCACCGCCGACTACAACCGCACGTCGCCGTACGTCCGGCCGGTGATCGACTTCGAGAACAACTACGAGAACATCCCGGCGGGCCTGAACCCGAACAACCCGCCGATGACCGCCTACGACGTGCGGAAGAAGAACTACTGGTCGCTGTTCGCCGGCGCGTTCGGCGCGACGTACGGCAACTGGGAGATCTACGAGTTCAACGACTCGTACAGCACGCGTTTCCCGTACAAGAAGACCTGGCAAGAGGCGCTCGACTACCCCGGCGCGCAGCAGATGAAGTTCCTGCGCCGGCTGATGGAGAGCCGGCCGTACACGACGCGCGTGCCGGACCAATCGCTGCTGACCACGGCCGCGTTCTCCGGCGCCGACCGCATCCAGGCGACGCGCGCCAGCGACGGCGCATACGCGATGATCTACGCGACCACCGGCCGGAGTTTCTCGGTCAACATGACGAAACTGGGCGGCCCGACGGTCGACGCGTGGTGGTTCAACCCGCGCGACGGGAGCGCGACGTACGTCGGCCGGTACGCCAACACGATCGCCAGCCAGGGGTTCGCGCCGCCGTCGACGGGCACCGACTGGGTCCTGGTGCTCGACCAGGTGTCGAAGAACTTCGGCACGCCGGGCGTACCGGCCGCGAGCCCGGATACCGCCGCGGGCGGTACGACGACGACGCCGCCGGCGGTCGTGGTGCCGGAGCCGGCGCCGGATTCACCCGCAGCCGCCGATCCGTCCCCACTGGCCGAGCCGACTCCCCCGCCGGCCGAAACGCCCGTGCCCGTCGCGCCGCCGCCGATCGTTTCGCAACCGCCGCCCACGACGAACTCGACCGCGCCGAAGCCAGTCGCGCCGATACCGCCCGCGCCGGTCGCGAGCAAACCCGCGCCGCCCAAGGCCCCGCCGGTTACCGCTAGGCCCGTCACGCCACCGGCCAAGCCCGCGTCGCCCGTGATCGCAAAGCCCGTGACGCCGGTCGTCGTCGTCGTCAAGCCGAGCGCGCCGACCAAGCCGGCGGTCGTGAACAAGCCCGTCGTGAGCCCGGCCAATCCGGTGTCCAAGCCGACCGTTACCGCGAAACCGACCACAGCGCCCGTGGTGAAGTCGTCCCCCGTCCTGACGCCGAAATCGAAGCCCGTCCAAAGCGCCGTCGCTGCGCCCAAGCCCGTCGCGAACCCCTCCAAGCTCCCCGCGACGCCGGTGAAGCCGCCCCCCTTTTCCCTCACGCCCGTGAAGCGCACCACCGATACGGCCGCCCTGCTCAAATCGGTCTCGTCCGTGTTCAATCTCGTACCCACCCCCAAACGCGCCGGCCGATAAGTCGCGCACGCGCGTTCAAATATCCCGTTTAGCCGCGACCCGTAGGGCAAGCGCAGCGCCGCCCGGAGGGGAGCGCGTTTGGCGCGGCACGCGAGAGCGCGCGATTCAAGCGAGTCGGGTATTGAACGCCCATGTTGCAACGCCGGTCGATCTGCCGCGCCCCGCGCTCCCCTTCGGGCGGCGCTGTCGCTTGCCCTCCGGGTCGCGGCTAAACGGGGCACGCTTGACTCCCGGCGCCACCTTGGCGCGAACAGGCAATCCGGGCAATTTGCCTCACGCTCGGCCCCTTACTTTTCCGCACGTTCCGCCTACATTTCCCCTACTCCGCCCTGGTCCCCGCGGCTAAACTGCCGGCCCTTCCCCAACTGCACCGGAGTGGCGAGCATGAAGCACCGCGGTCGTCCTACGCCTGTTCCCGCGCCTTCGCGCGCCAGCGCCGAGCCGCTCGAGCCGCGCATGCTCCTGGCGACCTACTCCACCACTGTCGACCTCCCCTTCACTGCCGCCACCACCGGACTGTCCGGCACCGGCTTCTCCGCCGTCCTCCCCTCCACCCGCGGCGGCGGGTACGTCCCCGCCAACGTCGCCCTCTCGTCCGGTCAGCTTCGCCTGACCTCCACCGCCGGCGACCTCACCAACAACTCGCAGGCCAACGCGCTCAACGTCCCGATCAACGGCGCGGCCGACTTCCAGATCGAGACGCGCCTCACGTCCTTCGCGTTCACGAAGAACTACCAGTACGCCGGCCTGCTCCTGGCGACCGGCGAGGACAACTACCTCAACCTGATCACCGGGTACGTCGGCGGCCCCGTCGTCGAGCTCGCGGGCGAGGCGAACAAGGTCTTCTCGATCCCCGCGTACAAGACGATCAGCCCCGCCGGCATCCGCACGCTCGACCTGCGCCTGACGGGCACGGCCGCTACGAAGCAGGTGACGGCCGAGTACCGCATCAACAGTGACGTCGCGACCGCGTGGGTCGCCGTCGGGACCGTCGCCGCGGCGCAGGTGTTCTCGACCGGCGCGAGGGCGGGCGTCGTCTCGACCAACGTCGGCTCGGCCACGCCGGTCGTCACCACCTTCGACCGCTTCACGGCCCGCCACACACCCTCCGTCGTCGCCCCGCCGCCGCCACCCCCGCCGACGGGCTACTCGACCGTCCGCAACCTCTCGTTCAACGCGCCCACGACCGGCCTGAAGGCCTCCGGCTTCTCCGCCGTCCTTCCCACCCCGAAGGACGATGGCTACCTCGGCGCCAACGTCTCTCTGACCACCACCGGCCAACTCCGGATCACCTCCACCGCGGGCGACCTCCCGACCAACACCCAGCGCAACGCGCTGGTCGTCCCGATCTACGGCACAGGCAACTTCCAGCTCGAGACCCGTCTCACGTCGTTCGGGTTCACGAAGAATTACCAGTATGCCGGCCTGGTCGTCGGCACCACCGACGACAATTACCTCACCCTGCTCACCGGGTACATCAACGGTCCGGTCGTCCAGATCGCGACCGAGGCCGGCGGGAAGTTCGCCGCCCCGGCGAGCCGGGCCATCAACCCCGCCGGGATCCAGACGATCGACCTGCGACTGACCGGCAATGCCGCGACGAAACAGGTGACGGCCGAGTACCGGATCAACTCCGATCTCGCCGCGGGGTGGATCTCGATCGGCACGGTCGCGGCGGCCCACGTGTTCAGCACGTCCGCCCGCGCCGGCGTACTCACGAGTCACTCCGGGTCGACGACGCCCGTCACCACGACGTTCGACTCCTTCGCCGCCCGCCACAACCCCGTCTATCTCCCGCCGCCCCCGGCCCCGCCCGCCGCCGCGAGCCTGCCGCTCCTCAAGGTCAGCGACAACCGGCGCTACCTAGCGACCGCCGACACGAATTCGCCTTTCTTCTGGACCGGCGACACCGCCTGGCGCCTGTTCTACGACACCGGCAGCGCCGGCGCGGACCAGTACCTCGCCGACCGCGCCGCCAAGGGCTTCAACGTCGTCTACGCGACCGCGTTCAACATGGGCTTCGACTCGCTCAGCGAGTACGGACACGGCACGTTCGCCAACTCGAACATCAACACGCCCAACGACTCGTTCTTCAAGTACGTCGATTACGTCGTCGCCAAGGCCGCATCACTCGGGCTGTACGTGGCGTTCCTGCCCGCGTGGGGCGACTCGGTCAGCTACGCCGACGCCCGCCTGTTCGACACGACGTCCGCCTTCAACTACACGAAGTGGCTCGCGACCCGCTACCAGAACCAGACGAACATCGTCTGGGTGCTCGGCGGCGACGCCCCGGGCGACGACGGCACCGGCCAGGCCGCCGCCATCTGGCGCGCGATGGCCGCCGGCCTCCAGGCGGGCGACGGCGGCAAGCACCTCGTCTCCTTCCACCCCAACGGCAGCCCCGCCTCCAGCTCCACCTGGTTCCAGAACGACGGCTGGCTCGACTTCCACATGGTCGAGTCCGGCCACTCGCCGAATTCCGCCAATGCCCAGAACCTGATCACCGCCGACTACAACCGCGCGTCCCCGATCGTCAGGCCCGTGATCGACTTCGAGAACAACTACGAGAACCTGTTCGCGAGCCTGAACCCCAGCAACCCGCCGATGACGGACTACGACGTCCGCAAGAAGAATTACTGGGCGGTGTTCGCCGGCGCGTTCGGTGCGACGTACGGCAACTGGGAAATCTACGAGTTCAATACAGAGCTGGACGCCCGCTTCCCCTACAAGAAGACCTGGCAGCAGGCCCTGAATTACCCCGGCGCCCAGCAGATGAAGTTCCTGCGCCGGCTGATGCAGAGTCGGCCGTTCGTCACGGGCGTGCCCGACCAGTCCATCCTGACGACCTCCGCCCTGAGCGGCGCAGACCACATCCGCGCCACGCGCGCGAGCGACGGCGCGTACGCCATGATCTACACGGCCAGCGGCAAGGGATTCTCGGTCAACATGGCCAAGGTCGCCGGCCCGACCGTCGACGCCCACTGGTACAACCCCCGCACCGGCCAGGCGACGTACGTCGGCCGATACGCGAACACCGGCAGCCGCGCGTTCACCCCGCCGTCGCCCGGCACGGATTGGGTGCTCGTCCTCGACCAGACGACCCGCGCATTCAAGACGCCGGGCGCGGCGTAGGCGATTTCGTGGCATGGGTACCGCCCGAAGGGCGATACCCGTGTTCGACATCGATCGCGCGCAACGCGCTCCCCTGCGGGGCGGCGCTGTCGCTTGCCCTCCGGGTCGCGGCTAAACGGAGCGACCGCGCCGCATCCTTGCGAGCTTTCTCACACTCCACCCGATCTCTTTTCGCGATTTCCACCTTCTACCGCGATTCCAGTGCGCCCCGTCCCTCCGACCCGCGCTCGCGTCCATTAGAACCCCGGGCCGACGGTCTGCGCCGACGGGTTGGCGTTACCGCCGTTCCAGTCGATACCCCGGCTGGAAAATCGCCGCCGCCTGAAATCGCAGCGCCAGGATCGGCGTTCTTTGGGAGTGAGGGATTCGCCTACAATGTCGCCCATGTCGAAGTCTGTGCGTGCCGCCACGTTCGAAGCCCTCGAGGGCCGCCGATTCTTGTCCGCGTCCAGTGCGCTCAACGCCGCCACGTCGTCCACCGACCCCGCCCTGCTCTACGGCCCCGCCAAGTCCGGCGCAACCCTAGCCGCCCGCCGGGCGGACCTCCTCAGTGCTGGCCTGATCACCCAAGCCGAGTACGACGCCGCCACGCCCGTCGCCGAGGGGGCCGATTCCGGTCACACCGCCCGTCCGATGGTCAGCGGCAAGACGCTCGCCGCCCGCCGCGCCGCCCTGGGCACCTACCTCAAGGTCGCCCCCGGCGGTCGCACGCTCACGTACCAGAACGGCACCCCGTTCTTCTACCTTGCCGACACCGCCTGGCACCTCTTCGACAAGACCAACCAGAAGTCCGCCCGCGTCTACCTCGAAAACCGCGCGGCGAAGGGTTTCACCGTCATCCAGGCGGAGGTCAACGCCCGCTTCCGCCGGGGCAACGCGTTCGGCGAGCACGCGTTCATCGACAACGACCCCCTTCAGCCCAACGAGGACTACTTCCGCCACGTCGATTACATCGTCAACTACGCCAACACGCTCGGCCTCTGGGTCGCCTTCGTCCCCCTCGATTCCACCTGGTCCAAGCAGGGCCTGTACACGCCCGAGCAGGCCTGGCAGTTCGGGCGGTTCCTCGGCCGCCGCTACGCCAACGCCCAGGTCATCTGGACGCTCGGCGGCGACATCGCCGGCAACGACAACCCCTACGGCACCGCGCTCTATAACGAACTCGCCGCCGGCATCGCCCGCGGGGCCACCAACCGCGACCAGTCCAAGCTGACGATGCAGTACTTCCCCACCCAGAACCAGGCCTCCACCAACTGGTTCAACGGGCAGGACTGGCTCGACCTCAACATCGTCGTCTCCGGGCACAGCCAGAACTCGCCCAACTACAACCTGATCACCGCCCAGTACGCCAACAGCCCCACACGGCCCGACATGGACGGCGAATCGGTCTACGAAGACATCCCGTTCGGCCTCCAGGCCGGAAACACGCGCGCCACAGCCTGGGACACCCGCAAGAGCGCCTACTGGGCCGTCTTCGCCGGCGCGCACGGCGTCACCTACGGCCACAACAACGTCTGGCAGTTCGCCGCCGACACGTCCCGCGGCCTCGCCTCGGGCCGGTGGGACCTGTCCCTCGACAGCCTCGGCGCGTACTCGATGAGCTACCTGAAGCGGCTGGTCATCTCCCGCCAGGCCGGCGGGCGCGTGCCCGACCAGTCCGTCGTCACCAGCAGCACGCTCAGCGGCGCCGCGCGGATCGCCGCGCTGCGGGGGGCCGACTCGTCCTACGCCCTGGTCTACACCCCGACCGGCGCGACGGTGACCGTCAACCTCGCCAAGCTCTCGGGCACCCAGGTCGACGTCCGCTGGTACAACCCCGCCAACGGGAAGTCCGCGTACGTCGGCCGCTACGCCAAGTCCGGCACCCAGACCTTCACCCCGCCCACGACCGGCGCCGGAAACGACTGGGTCCTGGTCGTCGACGACGCGAGCAAGAACTACGGAAGGCCGTAGACCCGCCAATCAAGCATTCGCCCCGCCATGTCCGATAACCTTCCCAAGAGGTTCTCGCCATGGACGTCATCATTGCCGGCGCTGGTGGACACGGGCGGGTCGTGCTGGACATCCTGCGCGCCGCCGGTGAGCACAAGGTCATCGGCTTCCTCGACGCCGACGAGGGCCTGCACGGCACGGCCGTCGCCGGGGTCAAGGTCCTGGGCCACCTCAACGTCCTTCCCAAGCTCAAATCCAAGGGCCTCAAGGGTGCGTTCGTCGGCATTGGCGACAACCGCGTCCGCCAAACCTACGCCGAAAAGCTCACCGCCGCCGGCCTGGAGCTCGTGAATGCGATCCACCCGTCCGCCGTCGTTTCTCCGGGCGCGACGGTGGGCCGAAATGTGATGATCGCGGCCGGCGCGGTCGTCTGCACCGAGGCCACCCTCGCCGACAGCGTCATCGTCAACACCGCCGCCACCGTCGATCACGAGTGCGTGATCGGCGCCGCCGTCCATTTGGGCCCCGGCGTCCGCCTGGCGGGCCGGGTCACCGTCGGCCCCCGCGCCATGGTCGGCATCGGCGCCTGCGTCCTCCCCTGCCTGACGATCGGCGAGGAGGCCGTCGTCGGCGGCGCCGCCCTGGTCCGCCAGGACGTCCCCGCCGGCGCCACGGTCGTCGGCGTCCCCGCCCGGGTCATCAAGACCCGCGACCCCCGCTCCAAGATATAGCGGCTGTGAGGGTTATCGCACCGATCTGGCCGGCCAATGTGAACAATCGATTTCAGCCGTTGTTTATTAATCCCGATGGGGTAGAATAGCGACGTCGTGGAGGACAGCGAATGAGCACCGTCTACAACCCCGAAGCCGACACTATCGAGCAGATCGAGCGCCTCGAGCTCGAAGCGCGCGACCTGCGCCGGAAAATCGAGCGGGCCAAGCACGAACAAGACCGCCGGGCCCTCAACAAGCTCCTCAACGACGTGTGCGACGAGATCACGCACCTGCAGGCGCGCCTGCCCTAGCTTTGTCCGAGATCAGACCAAGCGAGAACGCCCGGGATCAGTGATCCCGGGCGTTCTTGATTTTCATGGACGCGCCCATCCATGTTTACTGAACGCTGGGTAAAAAAAACGCGTGCGCCCAAGCCGTGCAACCCACGGAGCAAGCTCCGTGGGCTTTCGGCGCGCTATCTTTACCTCGCGGTCAGTAGCCGCGACCCGAAGGGCAAGCGTCAGCGCCGCCCGCAGGGGAGCGCGTCGTGTCGCGCGCGAGACCCTCGTGGCATGGGTACGCCCCGTGAGGGGCTTACCCGTGTCTGCCGCTGTTTCGCAGATCATCACCGTTCACGGGTATGGCCTCACGGCCGTACCCATGCCAAGAGACGCCGATCACCCCGCCCGCACCAACCGCTCCACCTCCGCCACCCACTCCTCCACCACTCGAGCCGCCACCCCCATCTCTTTGGCGACGAACGCGACCCCCTTCTTGGCGGCCCGCTTCCAAACCGCCTGGCGTTCCGCCAGGGCCGCCCGCAGCGCGGCCAGCGTGGTCATCGTCGCGATCACTTCGGCCGACGGGCTTTTCGACGCGTTGGCCCGCGCCAGCACGTCCGACACCGACCGTCGCAGTTGCGAGGCGTCCAACCCGATCGACCCCAGCAGCTCATCCTGCAGGCGGTCAAACCACCCATCCGCCTGCTGCAACGCGAGCAGAGCGACCAGCGCGTCCCCGCCGCCCCCCCGGGCCGGCGCCTCGGCCATGTCGAACTCCGCGGGCCCCGCGCGGCTCAAATCGAGTACCGAATCGTCCGCCGACTCCGCCGCACCCATCGAAGCCATCTCCGAGTCGCGCAAACTCGCGCGCCGCGACCGGACGCTGTACTTCGCCCCTTCCCCAGGCGCAGACCCCGCCGTTTTCGAAGTCCCGGCGTTCCCGCCGCCGCCCAGCATCCGCCCGAGTTTCTTGAACAGTCCCTTCCCCGCCTTCGCCGCCGCCGGCCGCGCCGGCGCGGGCATCGCCATCGGCCCGCACGCCACCGACAGCGGCGCCGCACACGCCATCATCGTCCCGCCCTTCGCGATCGACCGGTCCATCTCCACCGCGCCCCACCCTTCCGCCAGCGCGATCGGCACCCGCCGCAACTCCGGCTTGCCCTCGTTCCGGTCCTCCAGGCTCCGGTGTTCGACGGCGATAAAGCTCGTCTTGGCGCACTGCACGCCGTACTTCAGCGACAGGGCGATCATCCGCTTGGCCGCGTCCGACCCGCTCGCCACCGCGTTCGAATGGGCCGCCTGCGCGTGCTCGTCCTCGATCGCCCGGATCGCCGCCCGTGCCCAGAATCGTGGCAGCACGTCCTGCCCGTCCCGCGCCGCCGTGACGCGCACACGCCACTCCCGCGGGCCCGCGGGCGTCGTGCACTTTAGCGTCACCGTCTCCGGCACCCGCCCCGCCAGTCGCGCGAACGCGCGCAGCCCGTCACCGTCGAAAATGGGCGGAAGTTCGCGCGGCGCGACGTCGGCATCCGCGTTGCCCCAATCGATCTCCACGTCCGTCACCGGCGGGCTCGCCAGCCGGCCGAACGTCCGCAGCACCTTGTCCTCGATGCGCTCGCCCGGCGCGATGAACTCGGCCGCCCCGCCCGTCACCCGCGCCAGGCCATTCACAAGGAACTGGCTGCACGCGCTCCCGATCCCGAACGTGAAGATGCGGTTCCGCGACCGCTTCCGCCGGGCCAGCGCGATCACGGCCGGCTCGTTGCTCACCTGCCCGTCCGTCAGCAGCACGACGTTCCGCGCCGCTGCCTTCCCCGCCGGCCGGGTGGCGAAGATCGCCTCCAGTGGCGCCAGCAGCTCCGTCCCCCCCAAATCCGCCCCCTGGTTCACGAACGCCAGCGCGCGCTTCAGCGTGGAATCCGAATACACCAGCGGTTCGGGGCTCAGCATGTCGAAGTTCGACCCGAACCGGCAGACGTTGAACGCGTCGCCCGCCGACATCGCACGCAGGCAGCACTCGAGCGCCGCCGACGCCTGCTGGATCGACTCGCCCTGCATCGACCCCGAGCAGTCGAGCACGAATACGGTCTCGGCCGAGGGCGTGGAGTCGAGGTCCGATTCGTCGAACTCGGGCAGGAAGGAGAGCGCGACGAAGGTCTCGCCTTGCGCGTTGGTCGCGGCGAGCGCGAAGGGCTCGCGCTCTTTGGCCAGTTCGATGTTCAGAACGAGGTCCCGATTCATCTCCGCGACGCTGCCGACGAGATTGATCAGGACCGCGTGGCGCGAGGACGGCGGCGCGCTCGCCTGCGGGCTCGCTCGAAGCTCGCCCTCCGGGTCGCGGCTAAACGGGGATGTGACGTGGATGCCGTGCGACGGGGAAGTGACGTCCTTCAACATCGTCCCCAAATCGACCTGAATCTCCGCCGTCAGCCCGTACGGCACGCTCAGCACGTGCGGCGGATTCAGCGCCTCCCCATCAATCATCGCGTCGACCGGGTCCGTTCCCGAGTCCGTCGTGTACCGCGGCGCGATCGTCGTCGGGAACGCCAGCCGGATCGACCGGTCGATTACTTCCAGGTCCATCACGTACGTCAGCCGCAGCGTCACCGCCTGTCGCGGCTTGAGGTTGCCCACGCGCACGGAAAACACGTCCGGCCGATGCTGCTCCACCAAATACGCCCCGTGCCCGTCGGCGATCGCGTCGTCGTACCTTTCGACCGCCTTGTCCGCCTCGTCGAGCACTCCGGTGAACACCTTGTCGAAGAACACCACCTCGAACCCGCAGACGGCCGCCCCGTCGGGCAGCGGGAACGTGTAGACCGCCTCGATCGCGCGATCTTCCAGGTTCACAAACGTCTGCTCGACCGTCGCCGTCGCGGAGATGCCCGCCACCCGGCAATTGAGGCGCACGCCGCGCAGCGCGATCCGGTCGGACGGGTTGGCGGTCACGAGCTGCGGGCCGGCGACGGGCGGTTCAAGGGTCTGAGGCATAACACGATCTCCTTTTCGAGTTCGAACACTGGCTGTCACATTCCCCTTCCGGGTGCCATGCCCTCGCGAGCCGCCGAACCGGTAGGCACGCGCAATGGCGCGGTCGGCTCGCGCGGGCATGCCCCAGCGGCGCTCGAATCCGAGATCGTTCGCCGCGAGAACCCTCCCCGGCGCGAGCACCTCTGG
>DATHXE010000006.1:0-6873 GCA_035459845.1 Tepidisphaeraceae bacterium
GAGCGCACCGCCCGCGCCGGCGCCGTCACCGCCTTCACGATCGCGTCGCGCATCGTGTAGTAGTGCTCCCGGTCCGCCACGCGGTACCGCTTGCTCAAGCCGTCGACTCGGATGGAAACGTCGCTGCTCATGGGTAGCCAGTAGTCAGTATTCAGTAGCCAGTAGCCAGTAGCCAGTAGCCAGTAGCCAGTAGCCAGTAGTGGCCGGCCGTCCGCCGGACGTGCATCGAACCAGACGCCAGTCGGCAGTTTCCAGTTCGTCAGCTACTGACTACTGGCTACTGACTACTGGCTACTCCCTACACCACGTCCGCGAACGTCTTCTCCATCCGCCGGAAGTAGAACAGGCCGCCGACCAGGAGCAGGAGCATCGTCACGCACGACATCCACACCATCGGGCCCGGGTGGTCGGACGGGTCGATCCCGCTCCCGCCCAGCAGCGCCCAGCGGAACCCGGTCACCACGCCGACCATCGGGTTCAGCCCGTACACCAGTCGCCACTGCTCCGGCACCTTGCTCGCCGGGTAGATGACCGGCGTCAGGAAGAACCAGATCCGGATCAGGAACGGCACGATGTACCGCACGTCCCGGTAGACCACGTTAAGCGCGCTGAGCCACAGGCCGACCGCCAACGCGCTCAGCAGCGCCATCGCCACGAACACCGGCACCGCCAGCAGCGCCAGCGGGTCCGGCACCGTCCCGAACCAGATCATCAGCGGGATCAGGAGCACCGCCGAGATGAAGAAGTCCATCAGCCCGCTCAGCACCGCGGACACGGGGATGATGAGTCGTGGGAAGTAAACCTTGGTCAGCAGTTGCTGGTTGGCGACCAGGCTGTTGCTCGCCTGCGTCAGGGCGCTCTCGAACAGTTTCCAGACCAGCATCGCCGAAAACGCGAACACGACGTAGTTCGGCCCGTCCGAGTTGATCCCGCCCAGCTTGTGGAAGAAGAAAAAGAAGATCAGCGTCTCGGCGATCGGCTGGATCACTGCCCAGAGGACGCCCAGCGCGGTCTGCTTGTACCGCACCTTGATGTCGCGCGAGGCGAGGAACCACAAAAGGTCGCGGTACCGCCAGAACTCCTCCCAATTGATCCCGATCCAGCCCTTGCGGGCCTCGAGGCGGACCACGGGCAGGCGCGGCCCCGCCACCGTGGCGGCCTGGCCGTCCACCGCCACTTGCGGGTCCGCAACTCGGGCTTCACTCGCTGTCGACATCGCGTTACTCACTTCTCTTATGTCGGACCATCACGCCGGGGGATTAACCCGTGAATCCCGCACAGACTGTCACCAGCGCACGTCCGCTTCTGGCTTCTGGCTTCTGGCTTCTTTTCACGCACTCATCCGCATCACGTCTCCCCCGCCCTCGCTGCCGGTAACCTCGATCACGCGCACCATTTCTTCGGCCATCCGGTCCCACGTCCACTGCCGCAACGTCTGTGACACGCCGACCATGATCGCCCGGTATCTCCCCCGGGCCGCGCCCCACGCGGCGACCCGGTCCGCCAATTCGTCGGCGTCCTCCTCGTCGGCGACGATCAGGTCCCGTAACTCGCCCGGCAGGCGCTCGCACACCCCGCTCCGTGCACCGACGACCGCCGGGATCGCGCTGCACAGCGCCTCGTGAACGCCCAGCCCGTACGGCTCGTACCGGGCCGGCGCGACCATCAGGTCCGCCGCCCGCAGCACCGCCGGCACGTCGTCCCGGAAGCCGAGGAACTTGATCGTCTCGCCCAGCCCCGCCGCGCGGGCGCGCTCCCGCCACGCCGGCAGTTCGGCGCCGTGCCCGATGACCGCTAGCGCACACTCGAACCGCTGCCGGTTCAGCCGTTCCCACGCCGCCAGCACCGTGTCGAAATTCTTCCGCCTATCGCCCAGCGCGCCGATGAACACCGCCACCGGCACGTCAGCGTCCCACCCGAGCTCGCGCCGCTTCTCGGCCCGCTCGACCGCCGTCCCGGGCCGGACGTTGGCCGCATCGGTGCCCAGGTAGACCGTCCGCACGCGCCGTTCGTCCACGCCCAGGTGCTCGACCAGGTCGTCGCGCGTCCGCCGCGAGTTGGCGATCACGATCCGCGCCGCGCCGAGCGCCTTCCGCTCCTCCGACAGAAACGCGCGGCGCTTCCACCCCGCCACCGTCCGCCGGGCCAATCCGCCCGCGACCTCCGGGCGGTACGCCGCGTGGACGTAGTGCACCCAGTTCGCGTCGGCCCAGTTGCAGTTCCCGCCGTTGACCAACACGCGCCCACCGCGCGCCGCGATCTGCCGTGCCCACTTGCGCCCGAGCTTGTCCACGTGCCGCCGGCCCAGGTAGTACGAACCGAGCGGCTTGGCCGCCGCGTGCAGCGTCACGTTCGGCAGCCGGAGCAGCTCGTCCGCCGCCCGGTGCGCGACCAGGTGCACCTCGTGCCCGCGCCCGGCCAGGTACCACGCCAGCGCGTAGTTCGCCCGGTCCATCCCGCCCGTCTTCACGAAATCGCCGCTCACCAGGAGCCAGGGTTTCATAGCGTCCCCCCCGTAGGGTGGGCACTGCCCACCATCGCGCTTACGCCGGCCGCCGGCCCTTCAAGCAGCGCATACTCCGTCTTCCCCGGCATGGCCCGCCGCACCCGCGTCGGCAGCGCCACGTTCCGTCCGCCCGCGAGCCCGCGCAATTCCTCGGCCGTCCCGGTGATGACGTACACCGCGCGCTTCGTCGTCGTCCCCGTCCACGCCGCGAACAAGCTCGCGTTGAGGATCCAGAATTCCAGCCCGCCCTGCCCGATGAACAGCGGGTAGTTGAACGTCGTCGCCAGCGCCGCCACGTCGTACGCCAGCACCATCGCGCCCAGCAGCGGGAGCGTCCCGCCGCGCCGGCTGATCGCGATCCGCCCGGCCACCACGAACGCCGCCCCGATCGCGCCCACGTACAGCAGCACCAGCGGGATGCCCCCGTCGAGCACCCACCCGGTCCACTGGATCTCCGACCAGATCTCGCCGCGCTCGGGGTCGCCCTTCTCGCCGAAGTAGTAGTACATCATCCCCCACCGCCCCAGCCCCGCGCCCAGCGGGTACTTGGGCAGCAGCTTGTTCACCGTGTCCTCGAGGAAGTGCCCGCGGTTGCTGTAATAGACTTCGCCGGGCTTGTCGTCGACGAGGCTCGACAGCCGCTTGGTCACCGTCTCCCCGCCGACCCACACGGCCCACCCGAAGCTGGCCAGGATCACGCCCACGAGCGTGATGCCCAGTCCCGCGACCTTGGCCACCTCCCCGCGCAGCGCCATCAGTCCCATGAAGGCCGTCGCGCACAGCCCGGTCATCACCATCAGGCTCCGCACCTGCGACATGTACAGGACGAACAGCGCGACCGGCAGCGCCGCGAGGTACGCGATCCGCAGCCACCCGTTCTTCTCGCCCGCCCACAGCCCCAGCCCGAGCAGCACGCAGAAAAAGCCCGACCCCGCCGCCCCGCCCGGGTAATCGCTCAGGCCCATCGGCCGGAACACCCGCGCGCCGTTGGCGAGCGTGATCTTCATGTCCTCGACGTACCAGTCCCCCTGGCCCGAGACGACGGTCGACACTTCCGGCGTCAGCGCCCCGGGAAACTGCACCTGAATCACGCCCACCATCGAGCTGATCGCGTTGAACCCCCACAGTAGCAGCACGATCCGCCGCAGCCCCGCCTCGTCCACCTTGCACCCCGACACCCACCAGAGCGGCGCCAGGATCGCCGCGTACAGGAACGCCTGCGCCACGCCCGCCGTGAGCGTGTTGGTCAGCGGGTGCAAGACCGCCAGCGCGAGCAGCGCGACGATCCCGACGCCCACCCACGCCGCCGGGTGCTGCCGGTACCGCGGGCGCAGCACGAGCAGCAGCGCCAGGCTCGCGCCGAACGCGGCGACGCGCACGACCATCCGCGCCCCGCCGATCCCCGGCATCATCAGCGCGAGCTGACACACCATCTGCAGCCAGAAGAACCCCTCGATCCACCGCGACGTCGGCACGCGCGGCGCCGCGGGCGTCCGCACCACCGGCGTCCGATATTCGATCACCCGCCGCGGGGGCTGGGCTTTGCCCACCGGTTCGCCGGTGGACGTCGCTAGCGCGCGCGGCGGGATCGCCGCCGACTCATCGACGCGAATCGTTCCGCCACCCGTCATGCCGCCACCCCTTTCGACGCGCCGCGCGCCAGCCCCGCGAGCACGCCCGCGATCCGCCCCATCACGCGACCCGGCTCGCACAACTCCGTCGCCCGCCGCACGCCTCCCGCGCCCAGCGCAGCGCGCCGGTCCGCGTCAACGATCAGTTTCGTCAGTTCCCCCGCCAGTTCGTCGGGCGCGTTCGGCGTCACCAGTACGCCGCACGCGTCGTTCACCAACTCCAGCGCCCCGCCGATCCCGCTCGTGACGACCGGCAGGCTCGCGTACATCGCCTCGACGAACGCGATCCCGAACGGCTCGGCCCCGGTGTTCGGCTGGCAGTGCACGTCCGCCGCCGCCAGCACCCGCGCCACGTCCGTCCGCTGCCCGAGGAACTTCACGCGCCCGCCGACCCCGCCCCGCTCGGCAGAGTGTTTCAATTCCGCCAGGTACGCCTCTTCCTCCGGCCGCTGCGCCCCGCCCGCGATCCAGCACTCCCATCGCGCGTCCGCCTTCAGCTTCGCCAGCGCGTCGACCAGGACCGCGTGCCCCTTCCACCGCTCGAGCCGGCTCGCGCACACGATCACGACTTTGTCGTCACTCGTTCCGAGCTCCGCGCGGATGGCCGACCGCACGGCCGCGCGATCGCCCACTTCTGCCGGCGCCACCGGCAAATACTCCCACCGCGCCCCCGCCGTCGGGAAGACTCGCTTCACCGACTCCGCCGTCGCCCGGCTGTTCGCCAGCACGAGGTCCGGCGGCATCTTCGCCGCCTTCGTCTCGATCCAGTTGTCATTTTTGAGGATGTCGTGCGCCCACATCGCGATCGGCTTGCCCGCCGCCCGCGCCGCCCCGCCGAGCATGACCAGCGGCCAGCACGCGTGCGCCACCACCACGTCAAACCCGCCCGCGTCGATCAGTTTCCGCAGCTTTCGCCGCGCCGCCCACCCCGTCCACGGCCGCGACGCCTTCACCGCCCCGAGCACCGCCACGTCTACACCCGTCTCGCGCAGCTCGCTCGTCAGCCGCCCCTCGAAGCACGCCGCGAACGTCGGCCGCATGCCCGCGCACCGCCCTCGTTCGCGCGCCAGGGTGACGAGCAGGCGCTCGACGCCGCCGTACATGTTGCCGGCGCACAGGTGCAGGACGTTGATCGGTGCGTCTGACTTCAAGGTCCGATAACCAACTTTCCGGAGACTCGAAAACCCACGGGGATGTCCCGTGGGCTTTCGCAGGGTCGTCGTTGACCGGTCGCGGGTAACCGCGTTACGCCGCGAACGTCGCCTGCGGGCCGTCCTGCCCGACGGCCGACGGCTTGAGCATCCGGCGGAACGCGGGCGCGGGGATCCACAGCTTGAGCATCGGCTTGGCCAGCGACCAGGTTGACTGCGAACGCCCCTCGCGCACCAGAACCCGGTCGTACGCCTCCACGCTCCGCCGGGCCATCACCCGGTGGTCGAACTCGCGGACCGCCCGCTCCCGGGCCGCTTTCCCCAGGCGGTCGCGCAGGCCCGGCTCGTCCAGCAGCCGCTTCGCCGCCGCCGCGAACGCCACCGGGTCGTTGATCGGCACCGTCAGGCCCGTCTCGTCGTGCCGGCTCACCCACGGCACACCGCTGCCCGAGATGGCCGCGTTGATCACCGGCGTCCCGCACCCCATCGCCTCGACCTGCACCAGCCCGAACGCCTCGCTCCGCGCGTTCGATGGGAACCACAGCGCCGTCGCCGCCCGATAAGCGCCGATCAGCTGCGCCGCCGACAGGTACGGCTTCCACATCACCCGGTCGCTCACTCCCACGTCCTTTGCGAGTTGCTTGAGCTGGTCCTGTAACGGCCCGCTCCCCACGATGACCAGCGTGCCCGGCACGTGCGCCAGCGCCCGGATCGCCACGTCAAAGCTCTTGTAATAGACGCACCGCCCGACCCCCAGCCAGATCGGCCCGGGGTGCGCCGCCCGCAGCTCGGCGGCGAACGCCTCGGATTCCGCCGTCGGATTCGTGTGGCCGCCCAGATCCACGCCCAGCGGCAGCGCCTCGACCCGCTCCTGGTGCCGGCGCAGGATCCCCGATTCGCTCGGGTATTCCGGGCTCGTCGACAGCAGCGCCGCCGCCTTCCCGTAGACGAAGTGTTCGAACGGCATCAGGGCCAGCCGGAGCAGTTTCTGGCGGACGATGTCCGAGTGGTGCGTGATCACCAGCGGGACCTTCGGCCGGGCCGCCGCGAGCGCCAGCACCATCGTCGGGTTCGGCGTGTGTAGGTGGATCACGTCCGTGTTGTCCGGCGTGATCCCCCGCAGCAGCTTGTTTAGCCCCGGGCACACGTCCAGACGGGCGAACGACGCGCTCCGCCCCACGCGCGTCACCGCCACGTTCTGGTCGTATTCCTCGACCGTCTCCGTCGCCCCGTGGCGGACGTAAGTCAGGTCCCGCCCCTCGTGGTTCGTGTGGTTGACGCACACGACCCGCACCTGAACCCCCATGTCGGCCTGGGCCCGCGCGATCGTCTGCACGTGGCTTTCGATCCCGCCCGGCGCAGGGGGGTAGTACTTTCCAAGATGACACACGCGCAAGGCATGCGATGACGCTTTCACGACTGTTTCTCCCCGAACACTGGCAATCCCACTCGCTGACGCGCAAACCGGGCCTGGCGAGACCCGAGCTGACCGATTCGTCCGATAGCCTCGATTCGCTCCGTTATGGAGCACTCCGAGTTACCGGATCACCCGCGGCGGCCACACCCACGAACCATGGCCACCCGC
>DATHXE010000007.1:0-2537 GCA_035459845.1 Tepidisphaeraceae bacterium
GCTTGCCGGCGACCAGTTGGATCCCCGTGTCCTGCCACTGCCCGTCCGCCCGCACCTCGAACCCGCGCGGCGCGCCAGCCCCTTCGCCGAACCCCGCCGCCGTCAGCGCCGCCCGCAAGCGCACCACCCGCGCCTGCCCCCGCGCGTCCTTGGCCGCCCGAAATTCCTTGTCCAGCCCGTCCAGCCGCTTGGCGAACTCGGCCACCGCCTTTTCCACCTTCCCCGCGTTCGGGTCCAGCACCTTCACCCGCCGGTCGGCCTCGGCCCGGGCGGCCCGCTCGTCGGCCGCCTTCGCGTCCGCCGGCACCATCGCCAGCACCCGCTGATACGCCTGCACCGCCTCGTCCGTCGCCCCGAGCTTGTCGTGACACCGCGCCAGCGCGAGCTGGTCCCGCCAATCCTTCCCGCCCGTCGCCGTGATCACCTCGCGGAGCAGCGCGACCGCGTCCGCCGGCTTGTTGGCCCGTAACATCTCCGCCGCCGCCCGCCGCTTCGCGTCCACCACCGCGTCCCCGCCGGCGCGAACGCCGCCCGCCAGCGCGAGCGCGAGTGCGACCGAGACGACGACGACGAGCCACGCGCGGCCCGGTTCTCTGTCCAGTGCGGCACGACTGCGGCGGCGGCGGGGCACGGTATCCACGTAAACGGTTCTATCCGCGGCAGGATTTGGTGGCAATCGATCTCCCTGCCACCGCATCACCCCATCTCCTCATCTGCCCATCACACCATCACACCATCTCCCCCGCCCTCACGGATACCCCGGCCGGTAGTTCAACCGGTACGCCCCCATGTCGATCAGCTGTCGCTGCGCGTTGTATTCGCGCATCGTCCGCGCCACGTCGTCCGATACGCCGAACGTGTTCGACGTCTTGAGCTTCCCAGCCAGCTGCGCCACCGCCGGCGACTCGCCCCACTGCTTCGCCAGCGCCACCCGCTGCTCCGCCGGCAGTTCCGGCCACACCGCCCGTAGCGCCGCCCACGCCAGCGGCGCGCCCGCGATCTCCGCCTTCGCGCCCGCCGGCAGGTTCGGGTACTCCGCCGCCAGCGACTTGGCGAACGCGTCGAGCCGCGCCTTGTCCGGCCGCGCCCGCGCCCAGTCCGTCGACACGCCCGCGTGCGCCGCCGCCATGAAGTGCAGCACCTCCAGCGCCGCATCGGACGCCTGCCGCGTCAGCGGCGGCTCCCCCGCCGCGATCGGCGCGTGCGCCGAATCGTGCGCCCCCACGATCATCCCGGCCAGCTTGTCCCCCTTCGCCGCCTCCGCCCGCGCGTTCTTCAGCAGTTCCACCCGCACCGCCTGCCGCGCCAGCTCTTTCTTCTTCACGTCCTCCAGCTTGTCCACCTCCGCCTTCACCGCGAACAGCTCGGCCACGCCCCCCATCTCGCCCCGGTCGTTCGCCTTCCACTCCGCGATCAGGTGATCGCGCACCTGCCCGCGCTGCTCCGCCGTCAGCGGCACCTCCAGCAGCCACTCCAGGAAATCCAGCCCCTTCTCCACCGTGTACCGCGTCAGCGCCTTGTCCTGCGGCGTCGGCGCCGGCACCAGCACGTCGCGGCTGAGCAGCCGCGCGCCCGCGACGAACGCCTGGAACGTCTTGGCGTGCTCCCGCATCAGCGTCACGCCCGCCGCCGCGTCGCCCATCGCCGCCGTGTCGAGCGTGAACGCCTGCGCCACGTCCCCCCCGTCCACGAACACGTTCAACTGCTGGTTCCGCGCGTCGTTCGGCCGCGTCCCGCCGTACGACAGGTGCTGGAGCATCATCTTCCCACCGCCCGGATGATTCGCCCACTGCCGCGGCGTCTCTTCGCGCACCACCGTATCCTTCCCCCACTGCAAACTCTTCGCCTTCTCATCGGCCCACGCGCCGAACATCGCCTCCACCGGCCCCGTGATCGGCCGCTCCTTCAGCACGTGGATGTCGACCGCCATCACCTTGCGAATGTCGATCCCCTGCAGCTTCAGCACGTAATACGACGGGTCCGATGACAGCGGCTCCCGCGCGAACCCCGCCGGGATCGTGAACTCCGCGTTATGAAACCGCGTCCGCAGCGCCGGCGCGTCGTCCGCGAGCGCCGCAGCGCCCGCCACCAGCGCGAGCGCGACGAAGGAGGTTCGAACGATGAACATGACGGCCATCCGGTTGAATCGCAGAACAGGACTCTTGGATCGTGAAATGTAGACACCCGCGATACCGGTCCGGAATTGCCCCGAACCGGTCAGTCGTCGGATCGGGAGGGCGAGGCTCCGCCCGAGCCGCCGGCTCCGGGTGCCATGCCCTCGCACCGCGCCGAACGACGTGATTCGCAGAAGAACGTCGTCGCGGGGCGTGGGCATGCCCCAGCAGGACTCGATCACGAGCCGAGACTCGACAGCGCTTCGCTTCGAGGTCGAACGCCGCTGGGGCATGCCCACGCGAGCCGACAACGCCTGACCGCGTATCAGACGGACCGGCGGCTCGCGAGGGCATGGCACACGGCGGCCTGCCGCCTCGCGCGCGACTGCCACACCCTCCCCGGTCCCCTTCCCCGCACCCCCA
>DATHXE010000008.1:0-4294 GCA_035459845.1 Tepidisphaeraceae bacterium
CAGCAGCACGCGCGGCAGGCCCGGCGTGGCATGGTGCTTCCGCCAGATCAGCGTCTGCGGCACGGCGGGCACGTCACTCGGAGCCTCGTGCGCCGCCTCCCCCGGCACTGGCGAATCCGGATGTTCTGGATCGAGGTGGACGTGTGGCGCGTCCGGCGGCGTCGCTTCGAACGAATCCGCCCGCAGCTCGGCGAGTACGCGCTTCAGAATGCGCGCGACCGCGGCCAGACCGGCGGGGTTAGCCGAGAACGAGTTGGCCTCCACCAGCCCGACGAGCAGGCCTTCCATGCGCGGCGCCTTCGTATCGAGCCACGCGAGCGCGGGACGGAGATCGGTCATGCCGCACATGATCGTCACGCGAAACGCGCCCGCAACCGCGCACGCGCGTGCACGACCCCCCATCGCCCCACCGTCCCGTCTCCCCATCACCCGAATCTCCCCGGCTCACTTCGGGTTCTGCGTCGGCGGGATGTTCCCGACCGTTCGCGGGCCCATGCCGAACAGCCAGAAGTCGTCGCGGAGCGTCCGCCCGATGTACGGGCCCGAGCTGGTCACGTACTCGCCGGTGTCGTTGCGGAACGCGACGTAGCTGAGCCCCGCGAACCCGCGCTGCCGCGTGTTCTTGTACAGGGCGACCTCCGGGATGCCGATCGGCACGCCTCCCGTCTCGCCCTGCGAGAGGACCGTCGCCGGCAGGCCGACGAGGTTGTCCAGCCGGTCGATGCTCATGCCGCCGGCGCGAAGCTCGACGACGACGTCCGCGTCCTTCCGCTCGTGCACGAGGCGGGCCCCCGCGATCAGCAGCTTCTCGCGGAACTCGGCCGTCGCGAACGACTGCTCCGGGCTGGTGAACAGCCGCTGGCGGAGTTCCCCCTGCACGGCGATCTGCTCGGCGCCGGCAAGGTACGTCGGGTCGACGAACACCTTCCGGTCGCGCAGGGCGTCGACGTTGAGCTGAGAGATCGACTGCGTGATCGCCTGCGACAGCAGGAACTGCTCGGTCGCCGTCCGCGCCGGGTCCGTCACGCGGATCGTGGCGCACCCGGTCGAGCCGACGGCGGGGAGCAGGAGGAGGAGCAGCAGGGGGAGTCGCACCGTCATGGGTTGTCGTCGGTATACCGGACTCTGGCGCAGGAGAGGTAGGGACAAAACGCGCAATTCCGATGAACCGCGTCCGTTCCGTCATCCGGAGATACTCCGAAGAATCTGGCCCCGAACGTCGAGGGCCGCTCGCCAAGGCGAACGGCCCTCAATGACCAATGTCGATTCTCGCAAGTCACTTCCCTTATACCTTGACCCCCGGGAACGTGACCACGTCCGGCGTCGCCTGCGCCACGTTCGGCGTCGGGTCAAACTGCGTCCGCCCGGTCGCCCACGCCAGCCCCGCCAGCGTCACCTTCTGGAACGTCGGGCTCGTCCACACGTCCTCGCGGTGGCCCATCGACGTGTAAAACACGCGGCCCTTGCCATACCCCTTCGCCCACGTCGCCGGGTAGGGCGGGCGCTTGTACTGCCCGTTCCCCGCGTACGGGTTCACCTTGTCGTTCGGGTTCTTCGGCTTGGGCGGTTCGGTATTCATCGAGCCCGTGTCCTGAACGAGGATCACGTGCAGATCGTCCGACAGGCTCTTGAGGTTGTACCACTCCTCGTTCATCTCGAAATCGGTCAGGTCTTCGAGCCCGGGGAACGCCTTCGACGCGACCTTCATCTGCGCCTTCATCTGGGCCCCGTGCCCGGCGAACTCCCCGCCGATCATCTTGATGTACGGGTCGCGGACGTCCTCGACCTTTTCGTCCTTGAGCAGTTGCGTGTCGGTGCCTGGCCGCTTGCCGCTGTGGAACGTGTCGGACGCGCAGTGGAACCCGAAGAACCCCTTGCCGGCCGCGATGAAGTCGAGCAGGGCCTGCTTCCCGTCCTTCGGCATCGGCGGGACCTGGTCGTCCTTCGGTCCCTTGGCGTTGGTCGTGGTCAGGTCTTCGGTCGTATAGAACGCGATCGCGTCGAACTGCGCCAGGCCGTCCTTCGTGAAGACCGTCCCGTTCTTGGTAACGGTCACGTCGTACCCCGCCTTCCCGCCGAACTCCATCAGCGTCCGCTCGGCGAACGCGTACTGCTCGCCCGCCTTGCGGGTCACGACCGGGTGCGGGAACCCGCTCGACCGAGTGAAGAACAACACCTTCTTCCTCGCCTGCTCGTCCGCCGCGCGGAGGATCGACGGCGCGAGAAAAGCCCCGGCCCCGGCGAGCGCGGAAAACGACAGGAAATCACGGCGGTTCAGACGAGACATGATCGGGTCCTCCAATGAAGTGGGCGAGCGAAACGGCGCGCCGCGAATCCTGCCCCATCCCCCTGACCCGGTCAACCCCGTCGTGGCCGCGCCTCGCTCCCACCGCCCGGGAACAATTGACAATTGACAATGGACAATTGACAACGCAATGACATGAACCTCCTCGCCCTCGACCTCGGCTCCTCGTCCGTCAAGGCCGCCGTCCTGCACCACGGCCAGCCCGTCTCCGACATCGCCCGCGTCCCGTTCGCCACGCGGTACGACGGCAACCGCGTCGAGGTCGACCCCGCCGCCATCCTCAAGGCGCTCGCCAAGGCCATCCGCGAGCTCGGCCCGCACGCGAAAAGGGTCGACCTGGTGGCGCTGGCGACCATGGGGCCGTCGTGGGTCGCGATGGACAAGCGCGGGAAGGCGCTCACGCCGATCGTCACCCACCAGGACCGCCGGAGCACCGCCGTCGCGGTCGACCTCGAGAAACGCGTCGGCAAGAAGCGCCACCTGTCGATCGTCGGCACCCGCCCGATTCCCGGCGGAATTTCCTCGACGACCTATTCGTGGTTTTTGCAAAATGCGCCGGGCGTCATGAAGCGCGCGGACCTCGTCGGCCACCTCACCACCTTCGTCCACCGGCAGATGACGCACTCGCGCGTCGTCGACCCATCGCACGCGTCGTTCATGGGCCTGTACGACACCATGAAGCACGGCGGGTGGCACGACGGGCTGATCGAGGCCGTCGGCGCGTCCGAGCACTGTCTGCCGCAGGTTCTGGGCGCCGACGAGATCGCCGGCATGGTCACGCGCGACGGCCAGCGCCAGTTCGGCCTTCGCCACGGCACGCCCGTCCTCACCGGCCTGGTCGACGGGTCGGCCGCGATGCTCCTCGCCGGCGCCAAGCCCGGCCAACTCGTCAACGTCTGCGGCTCGACCGACGTTTTGGCCCTTTGCTGCGAGAAGCCCACGCCGCACGAACAACTCCTCACCCGCTCGCTGGGCGTCGGCGACCTCTTCCTCAGCGTCTCCACCGTCGCCTCGTCCGGCTCGTCGCTGGTCTGGGCCCACAAGACGTTTTTCCCCGACCTCACCGACGACCAGTTCTTTGCGCTCGTCGGTAGCGTCTCGCGGGATATGGACAATCGGCAATCGGCGATCGAAAATCGGAAATCCGCCAAGCGCGCCGACGCCGAAACGCCCTCGGTTCTTCCCACCTTCCACCCTTATCTCGCAGGCGACCGCACGTCCGTCGAACAGCCCACCGGCGCCTTCACCAATCTCACCCTTTCGACGACGCGCCACGACCTGCTCGCCGCGATCCTCCGCGCGCTCGCCAAGGCGTCCGCCGACCGCCTCCCGCTCCTCCAGGCCGCCGGCAACTGCAAGCTCTCCCGCAAGGTCTTCCTCACCGGCGGCGCCGACGACACGCTCCACGCCGCGCTGACGCGCGACTGGCCCGGCCACTGGTCGTTCCAACCGCATCACGAAGCGACGCTCATCGGGCTGTCGAAGCTTCCCCCGCTGGACCTGTAACCAAACGAGGCTTGGTCAATTCAGTGACCGAGTCCGCCGCCCGTGATCAACGAAAACGCCCGCGATCCTTCGATCGCGGGCGCTTCTTATTTCGGAATGACGGCTCGGTCACCCCGCCGTTCCCCCGGGCGTGTCGCTCGCGACCGGTTCGCCCGTCGCCGCTTCGGTTCCCTCCGTTGCGTCCGGCGCGGCCGCGGATTCCTCCGGCTCCACGTTCACCGAATCCACCACCGCCTTGGCCGCCGTCTGCCGGTTCACCGCCGCGCCAACGCCGGGCGTGCTCTTGTCGACCTTCTCGGCCTTGGGCGCCCGCGGCTTGCGGACGGCCTTGGGCTTTTCCTCCTTGGGCTTGTGCACCGCCACGTCGACCGGGAGGTCCGCCGGGATGTACAGCAGCCGCCCGCAATTCGGGCACAGGACCACTTCGTCCCGCGAGTGCAGGCGGTTGTAGACGTCCGTCACCAGCGTCATGTTGCACGTCCC
>DATHXE010000009.1:0-2107 GCA_035459845.1 Tepidisphaeraceae bacterium
ACATGCGGGGCGCGGTGTACGGCGACCTGATCGTCGAGAGCGGCGGCCGCTGCCACAACTTCGGCAACATCTCCGGCAACCTAATCGTCCACGAGAACACGAAGGTCATCCACAGCGGCGTCGTCGGCAAGGACGTCATCAACGAGGGTGGCCGCCTCGTCGTCGACGCGACCGCCAAGGTCATGGGCAAGATCCGCAAGAAGTCCGGGGAGACCAAACTTGAGGGGCCCCACCGCGAAGTCTGACAGCGGACCCGCAAGGGGGCGCGGGTACTCACTTCAGTGAGCATGCCGAAGACCATTCGTTTCCCGAACAAATCACGCAACGCGCCATCCGCCGTCCGGTATGATTTACCGACCGGGCGCTTGCGCCCCGTCCACGTCTAGACCGGTTCCGACTCAACCCGACGCACACTCATGATGTTTCGGCGCTCCGCACTTCATGCCCTGGGCCTGATCCTCGGGAGTTCTGCGCTCCCCGCTCAGGCCGAAAAGCCCGTCAGCTTCGAAAAGGACGTCCTCCCGATCCTGAACGCCACTTGCGCCGGCTGCCACCAGCCCGGCAAACTCAAGGGCGGCCTCGACGTCACCACCCACAAAGCCGTCATGGCCGGCGGAAAAAACGGTATCGCCGTCAAACCCGGCGAGGCCACCAAGAGCCCCCTGGTCACCATGACCCTCGGCGACCCGCCCGAAATGCCCAGCAAGGGCGACCCGCTCTCGAAGAAGGAGATCGCGATCCTCACCCGCTGGGTCAACGAGGGCGCCAAGGACGACTCGACCGCCGTCGCCGCCACGGCAAGCGGCGCGATCCCCGGCCCCGCCCCCCTGCCCGCGCCGCCGACTTATTCCGCCGCCCCCGTCATCGGCGCGCTCGCCTACTCGCCCGATGGCTCCCTCATCGCCGTCGGTGGCTATTACGAAACGATCCTGCATAAAGCCGACGGCACCGGCATCGCCGCCCGGCTCGTCGGCGGCTCCCCGCGCATCCTCGCCACGTCCTTCTCCGCCGACGGCAAGCGCCTCGCGACCGCCGGCGGCGCGCCCGGTCAGTACGGCCACGTGCAGATTTGGAATCTGGACACCAAGTCTCTCGCCGGCTCGTGGAAGTACACCGCCGATACCGTCTTCGGCATCAACTTCTCCCCCGACGGCTCCCAACTCGCCTTCGGCTGCGCCGACAAGTCCGCCCGCGTGATCTCCGCCGCCGACGGCAAGGAACTCCTCAAGCTCGACCAGCACACCGACTGGTGCCTCGGCGCCCTCTTCACCCTCGACGGCAAGCGCCTGCTCTCCGCCGGACGCGACCAGGCGATGAAGCTCACGTCCATCGCCAACGGCCAGTTCATCGACGACGTCAACAACCCGCTCGACCCGATCATGGCCATCGCCCGCCACCCGAGCCAGGACCAGGTCCTCTACGGCGGCGCCAACGGCGGCGTCCGCGTCTACAAGATCGCCGACAACCAGGCCCGCACCGCCGGCCGAAACGACACCAACCTCCTCAAGGACTTCGAACGCCAACCCGCCGGCGTGCACGGCGTCGCCTGGAGCCCCGACGGCGCCCGCATCGCCGTCGGCAGCGTCGGCGACGCCCGCGTCTACGACGCCAAGTCCGGCTCAAGAATCGCCACTCTCCCAGGCCACGACGGCGGCGTCTTCGCCGTCTCCTTCAGCCCCGACGGCAAACGCCTCGCCACCGGCGGGTACGACGGAAATGTCCGGATCTTCGAGGTCCCGAGTGGTAAACTGGTCACCAGTTTCGTCCCCGTGCCGGTGAAATGACGCGACCCCGTGGCATGGGTACCGCCGTGAGGCGATACCCGTGTTCGGCGCGGGTCGCGCGATTGGCGCAATCACGGGTAAGGCCTCACGGCCGTACCCATGCCACGAAGAAAGACACGAACGCGAGAGGTGCATGACGATGTTCGTACGAGCCGGAATCGTCCTCATCGCCTGCCTGGCCGCGCTTCCCGCGCGGGCCGAGCCCCCCGTCACCGCCCTGCGCGTCCTCCCCAATTCCCTGACCATCCGCGACGCCCGCGACGCCCAGCGCCTCCTCGTCCTCGGCAAACTTCCCGACGGCCGCGAGATCGACCTCTCCGCCG
>DATHXE010000010.1:0-3386 GCA_035459845.1 Tepidisphaeraceae bacterium
CCCTGCTCGACTCGCTCCGCGCGCGCTCCGCCGACCTTGCCCGCCACGACGCCACCCTCAGCCCCGACCGCCTCGCCCCCACCCGACAGGCCTTCGCCCGCGCGATCCACTCCGCTCAGCAAACCCTCGACGAGCTCACCCTGGCACTGGCGAACGATCCCTCGGCCACCGATACGCACAACTGACCACTGACAACCGACAACCGACAACCGTCCCATGCCCGACCCCGCGCCCACCGCCACCGCCCCCGTCCCCTTCGACCCCGCCAGGCCGATCGTCGCCCGCGGGTCCACCGAGTACCGCGTCAAGCGGTTCATCATGGTCTTCATCCTCGTCGGCGCCGGCTGCTGGTTCGGGTACGACGGGTTCTACGGCTACCCCGCCGAGAACAAGAAGGTCGCCGACGTCGAGGCCCAGCTCGCCACCGCCCGCGCCGCCGCCAAGCCCGACGAGACCGAGCTCACCCGCCTCGAAGGCCAGCTCAAGACCCTCAAGAAGCACACCGACACCGACATCCGCTGGCAGCGCAACCTGTTCTTCATGCTGCCCCCTGTCGGCCTGGCCGTCCTGATCTTCGCCCTCTACAACTCGCGCGGCCGGTACCACCTCCAGAACGACGTCCTGTCCGTCCCCGGCCACCCGCCCGTCCCGCTCGACGCGATCACCGCGATCGACAAGACCCACTGGGACCGCAAGGGCATCGCCTGGCTCGACTACGAGCTCCCCAACGGCAAAAAGGGCCGCCTCCGCCTCGACGACTTCATCTACCAGCGCGTCCCCACCGACGACATCTACAAGCGCGTCGAAGACGTCACGGGTACCGCGGAAGACGCCACCCCCACGTCCGATGCCGCGTGACTGCGCGGGCGGCACCCCCCGACGCCCTATTCGCCGGCCTGGTCCGCGCCAAACACCGCCACGAAATCCACCGGGTTGAGGACGCGCACGCGCGGAACGCGTTGGCGGAATTCCTTCGCCACTACCGAGTGGTCGGTCATGAGGCTGAGCAGGTCCCCGTCGCGAGTGACCAGGTAGTCCGCTTCGACCTCGGCCGCCAGGTCGATGTACGCCGCGTCATCCGGGTCGCGCGGCAAGTCGAACACGTGGGGTACGTCGCGGCAGAGTTGCCCGCGGAACAGCAGTCGTGCGACGAACGCCTCGACGACTTCGTCCGTCAACAGCGGGTTGCGCGACCGCAGTTCCGGATGGGCGAGTGTCGCGCGCAGTTCTCGCAACACGGCACGGCTCCCGTGCAGCGTGATCCGATTCGCCTCGACCAGCCGCAGTGCTGCGGCGGCCGGACCGGTGCCCCGCGCCACGGCTTGCACCAGCACGTTGCAGTCGAACACGACGTTCGGCCGGCCGCTCACGGCGCGCCCGCCCGCCCCGATTGCCGCGCCGCCCGATTCGCGCGCCCGAGCACCTCGTCCAGCTCAGTATCGGGCGTCGTCTCAAACCCCGCCCGCACCGGCCCGAGGATCTCGTCGAACGATCTCGCGTCCGCATCGATCAAAGACTGGATGTACTCTTCGGGCGTTTGCCCCTGCGCCCGGGCGCGCGTCGGGGCCGCCGAATAGTGCGCTTCATCGAGAATCACCGTTGTCGCCATGCGCGCTCCTCACTGCTCGACCGGATTTCCGGTCCGGCGAATTGTATTCCACCGTCGGGCGACACGCCCGCCGAAAACCAAGAGGGTCGCGAACCCGAAAGTTCGCGACCCTCTCGCATTTCAAAATCAGTCCCGACCGCGATCAGTCTTTGACCACTTCCACGATCGCCTGCGTCTTGATCACCAGCTGGCTGTCGTCGAACAGGTGGAACGACTGAACGAGCAGCTCGTGGCTGCGGCGCTCGATGTCCAGCACGCCCAGCGCCCCGCCGCGGTCGGCCGAGCCCTGCGAGTCCGACAGCATCAGCTCGCGCTTCAGCGCGTACTCGCGGATCTCCGACTTGGTCGCGTCGTACAGCGTCTGCGTCAGCTGTTCTTCCTGCGTCGAGATCATGTACCGGATGTTCCCGCCCGGGGCGGTCATCTCGTGGTACTTCTCCCCCCGGCACGGGACGGTCTGGATCAGCCCGCGGTCCGTCATCTCGCCCGGGCCCATCAGGATCACTTCGGTCAGCGTGTGCTTCCCCGCCGTGAACGTGATCACGTGCCCGCCCTCGACGAGCCAGACGTCGGCGTCATAGGCCCGGCGGCTGACCTGCTCGGTCGCGTGAATCTTGAACAACTCCGGGTGGAGCGTCCGCTGGTAAAGCAGGAGCGTGAGCCCCCCGGAACGGCGTTGCTTGGTGCGATTAGGCATGTGCGTCCATGCTCTTTCCGAAAAAAAGGTTGTGAAAGAGACCGGGCCCCGACGGGCCTGGCCCGATCGGGTGCGTGTCACCGATCCCTCCCCGAATAACGAAGGTACGACTCGGCGGGTGCGCCAACTCGCGCGCCCTGGGCGAGATACAACTGCTGGCCGGTCACTCTTCCCTTCAGACCGGCCACCGCCGATTGCCAGGGGGTTCCGCCGCTTCGCGGGCCAACCCTCAGGCGGGCCGGATTATAGAGCAGCCGGGTATTGAAATGAACTAAATAATTTTACTCATCCCTCATCGCATGCTCATCAGCACCAGCACTGCCAGGTCGTAAGCTGTGTGAGCGCCTACGGTTACGCCAAATCCACGCTCGATGAAAATGATCCCGTAGAAGACCCCGCGCAATCCCGTGAACACAAAGGCTTGCCACGGCCAGTCGACCCCACCCCATATGTGGTAGACCGAGAACAATCCCGCCGCTGTCGAAACCATGATCGGAACCGCGACCCCCGGCCGCAGCTTTCCCACGTCGACCAGCAGCAGCGACAACACCGCGAACGCCGCCAGCCGAAACACCCCCTCCTCGTACACCCCCGCGCCCAAGTACATGGCCGCCAGCAGCTTAGGATCACCGGCCGGCGCGAACTGCACCCCGCCCGGCGAGCACACGTAGTAAACCCCGATCAGCGGGACCGCCCACAACACCGATTCGCCGGCCATCCCGAACAGCACACCCGGGCGGACCCGCCACCCGCCCGGCCGAACGGCCTCCGGCGTTCCCAGGTGCCACGCCAGCAGCACGGCAATCACCGCCGCCGCCGGGAGATACGGGGCCGTCGCCCCCACCGCGTCGAACAGCCGGGCCATCAGGGCAAACGCCGCCACCCGGTGCTCGGCGGTCGGCGGCAGGGTGCCGAACCACGCCACGCCCACCTCGTGCAGCACCAGGAGCGGCAGGACGAACAGGAGCGACGCCCAAGGCGTGCCGGACTGCGCCAGGTAACCGCCGGCCGCGGGAGCAGGCCCACGGGAGACCCGCGCGCCCGGTTTGGCGGGGGGCTGCGGTCGGCGGCGACGGACGG
>DATHXE010000011.1:0-2515 GCA_035459845.1 Tepidisphaeraceae bacterium
CCCTCGATGTTCGCCGGGCGGGTCTCGAGGCGCACCACGTGCGGCTGCTGGAGCTGGAGCTCGGCCGCGTCCTCGATCGTGATCACGCGCTCGTCGGCCGGGATGAACTTCGACAGGCAGTTGAGCAACGTCGTCTTTCCCGAGCCCGTGCCGCCGGAGATGATCACGTTGCACCGGGCCTGGACGGCGGCGGCGAGGAAGTCCATGACGGCCGGGGGGAACGCGCCGTGACGGATCAGGTCTTCGAGTTGGAGCGGCTTGGAGCCGAACCGGCGGATGCTCATGGCCGGGCCGTCGAGGGCCAGCGGCGGGATGATCGCGTTGACGCGGCTGCCGTCGGCGAGGCGGGCGTCGGCCATCGGGCTGACCTCGTCGATCCGGCGGCCGACGATGGCGACGATGCGGTCGATGATCTGGCGGAGGTGCTGGTTGTCGCGGAACCGCACGTCGGACAGCTCGATCCGCCCCTTGCGCTCGACGTAGATCCGGTCCCACCGGTTGACCAGGATGTCGCTGATCGTCGGGTCCTTCAGCAGCGTCTCGAGCGGCCCGAGGCCGAACGTCTCGTCCATCACCTCGTCCATGAGGCGTTCCTGGTCGGCCGAGTTGAGCAGGCCCTTCTCGGACTGGCACAACTCGCGGATCAGGGCGCGGACCTCCTGGCGGACGGTCTCGGGCGGGAGGGCCTTGAGGTTGGTCACGTCGAGGCGGTCCACCAGCTGCTGGTGGATGCGGACCTTCATCTTTTCGAGGTAGATCTCGCGCTCGCCGCGGGGGGCGGAGACGGAGGTGACGACCGGCGCGGGCCGGGCGGCGGCGGCGGCGATCGACGCCGACAGCCCCAGTGACGTCGCGGGGGCGGGCGCCGCGGGCGTTCCGGTGGCCGGGGTCGCGACCGCTGCGTTACCGTTGTTTCGAGAAAACAGTCCCATGGGCTCGTTCCCTTAACGTCTGAGGAGAAGTCGTCGTCGTCGTGTCTACGTTCGGTCCCGTTACGCCGCCACCGCCGAGGCCTTGGCGTTCAGCAGTTGGGCCAGCCCGGTCAGGCTCGTCGCGATCTCGGTCCGCGGGGCGCGGGTGACGATCGGCTCGCCGAAGTTGATCGCGTCGATCGCCGTCTTGAAATCGTTGGGCACCATCCACGAGATCCGCAGGCCCAGCGCCCGCTCGACCTCCTCGGGGTCGATGTCGCACCCCTTTTTCACGTACCGGTTGACCACCAGCTTCATCTTGCTCGACTCGATCCCCATCCGCCGCAGGCACCCGACGAACCGCTCGGCGTTCTTCGCCGACGGGACGTTGAGCTGCATGACGATCACGTTCACGTCGGCGGCGGCGATCGCGGCCGAGTAGACCGGGTCGATGCTCATGACCGAGTCCATCACGACGAAGTCGAACATCCGCCCGACCGTCCCCATCAATCGCTTGAACCCGGCCGGGCTCACCCGCTGCGTGTCCTCCGGCAGGTCGGGCCGGGCCAGGACCGACAACTCGCTCTTGGCGTGCCGGGCCAGCGCGTTGTCCAGGAGCTGCATGTCCAGCCCGTTGTTCAGGTCCATCACGTCGGCGATCGTGTACCGCGGGCGGAGGTCGAAGTAGCTCGCCACGCCCCCGCGGATCAGGTCGCCGTCGAGGATCGCGGTCTTCCCGACCTTGGTCAGGGCGGCGGCGACGTTGCACGCGATCGTCGTCGACCCGCACCCCCCGATCGTCGGGATCACGTGCACGACCTTGGCCTTGCGGCCCATGCCGTTCCCGCCCGCCACGCGCTCGATCGCGGCGGCGAACTTCTCGACGTGCAGCGGGATCGGGATGAACTCCTTGATCCCCAGGTGCATCGCGTCCATCAGCAGGTGGGCGTCCATGACCTGGGACATGGCGAAGAAGCTGATCGCCGGAAATTGCCTCGGGAGGTGGCCGATCTTCTTCAGCGCGTCGTGCGCGCCCGGGTCGAGGTTGATCACCACGAGCTGCGGCGCCTCGCCGGCCTGGAGGAGCTTGGGGAGCGTGTCGCAGTTGCCCAGGCGGGCCGCGACGTGCACGCCGTGCTGCGTCAGGAACGCGCTCATCTCGTCGCGGTTACCCGCGTCGGCGTCGACCACGATGGCGTTGAGCTGAACAAACATTCTCGGTCCTCTATCCCCCGACGAGTCGTCGAACTGACCTAACCGTCTGGGAGGTTTATCGGGTACGCCCGGGGGGCGGTTTAGGGGTCGGGCCGGTTACCCGCGCGCCGCGAGGCCCCTGTTACTCGTCGCTCTTGACCGGCGTGTACCCGTACTGCCCGCGGAAAAGCGGGGCCTTCCCGTCCGCCCGGGGGGCCGTCGGCGCCCGCCTCGGGTCGCCCGCCGCGCCGCCCAGGTCGCGGTTCCAGAACAGGTCCGCCTCGGTCGGGTCGCGCCACTTCTCGCCCGGGAGCACCGGCATCTGCGCCGGGTTGAGCGCCTCGACGATCCGCGGCGTGACGATCACGACCAGCTCGGTCTCCTTCCGCTGGTACCGCACGCTCCGGAAC
>DATHXE010000012.1:0-2209 GCA_035459845.1 Tepidisphaeraceae bacterium
CGCACCATGGGTCTGGGCCTCGTCGCCACGCCGCTCATGCAGGACCTGCGCCTGTCGGACGTCGACTTCGGCTGGGTCAACCTGATCGCCACGCTCGTCGGTTCCGCGTTCGCGCTCGGGTTCGGCCAGTTGATCGACCGCGTCGGCGTCCGCCCGGTGCTCGCGCTGAACGCCATCCTGCTCGCCGCGGCCACGTACTGGATGTCCCGCGCGACCGGCGTCGCCGACCTCACCGTTTCGCTCACGTTCGTCCGAGGATTGGGCCAATCCGCGCTCTCCGTCGTCGCGCTGGCGATCGTCGGCAAGTGGTTCGTCGGCCGGCGCCTGAACCTGGCGATGGCCGTGTTCGCCGCGCTCGTGTCGATCTTCTTCGTCACCGCGTTCGCCGGGGTACAGGCCGGTGTCGGCGCCGCCGCCGGCACGACCGACCCGATCACCCACCGCCTGCCCCACCCCGAAGTCTGGCGAACCACCTGGGCGATCATCGCCTATTCGCTGGCCGGCCTCGGAGTGCTGGCGATGATCGCCGCCCGAAATGTCCCCGGAAATGCATCTCGGATTGCGGATCTCGGATCTCGGATTGACCAAGGAAAGGTCACCGCCGACGAAGCTACTGATCTCAATCCGCAATCCGCAATCCGAGATCCGCAATCGACCGATCCGCAATCGATCGATCCCCAATTCTCCCTCGCCCAGGCCCTCCGCACTCCCGCCTTCTGGACGCTGGCCGTCGCGTGCGCCGTCTTCAACCTGATTTTTTCGAGCGTCTCGCTCTTCTCCCAGGCGATCCTGATCGAGCGCGGCTTCGCCGACACGCCGACGTTTCAGGCCGCCATGGGCATCCTCCTGGTCGCCGGCCTGATCGCCAACTTCATCGGCGGCTGGCTCGGGTCGAAGGTCGCCCTCACCAAGCTCCTCGCCGCCGGCATGGCGATGGTGACCGCGTCCCTCGTGACCCTCCCGTACGCCACCGAGAAATCGCACATCTACGCCTACGCCACGCTCCTCGGCCTGGCCGGGGGTGTCGTGACCGTCGTCTTCTTCGCCTGCTGGCCCAAGCTGTTCGGCCGCCCGCACCTGGGCCGGATTCAGGGCGCCGCGCAGGTGATGACCGTCCTGTTCTCCGCCCTGGGCCCGCTCGTGCTCGCGCTCGGAAAGCAGTGGGGCTCGTACTCCCGCACGTTCCTCCTCATGGCCCCGGCCGTCGCGCTCCTGGCGGTCGCCTGTTGGTTCGTCCGCGCACCGCGAGCGACGTCGAACCCAGTTCGGTAATCACCCCCACGCTCGGCGCGGTATGATCCGTCAAATCCTGCGGAATTCGTGCGTATTTGACTCCGGGTCGGTCCGCCCGGAAGATTCGGGGCGTACTACGCTCCCGCGCTCCCCTGCGGGCGGCGCTGTCGCTTGCCCTCCGGGTCGCGGCTAAACGGGTCGACAACTGACCACTGATAACGGACCACAGACTTTCGCCCATGCCCAAGCTGTACCTCGAAACCTTCGGCTGCCAGATGAACGTGCTCGATTCCGAGCTCGTCCTCGGGCAGCTCCGTGCCCAGGGCTACGAGTCCACCGAAGACCGCGACGCCGCCGACGTCATCATCTACAACACCTGCTCGGTGCGCGAGCACGCCGAGCAGAAGGTCTGGAGCCGCCTCGGCGAGCTCCGCCAGCGCAAGAAGGACGAGCCGAACCTCGTCATCGGCGTCATCGGCTGCATGGCCGAGCGCGATGGCACGAACATCTTCAAGAAGTACCCCCACGTCGACATCCTCTGCGGCCCCGGCGAACTCGATAAGCTGCCGGGCCTCGTGCACAACGCCGCCGTCACCGCCGAGAGCTCGCTCGCGACGCGCAGCTCACTGCTCGCAACGCGCCACGTCGCCCTCATGGGCGCCACCACCCGCCGATCGTCCACGCTCGCCGCCGCGGAGGACACGCTCGAGAACCTCGACCTCTCCCGCTCGATCAGCGCGTCCGACACGCCCGCCCAGGCATACGTCCGCATCACGCGCGGGTGCAACAAGTTCTGCACGTACTGCGTCGTCCCTTACACGCGCGGTCCGGAAGTCCACCGCCCGCCGCAGAACATCGTCGATGAGGTCCGCAAGCTCGCCGACGCCGGGGCGCTCGAGGTGACGCTGCTCGGGCAGACGATCAACCACTACAACTTCGACCACGGCGATGGCCGCAAGACGACCTTCGCCGATCT
>DATHXE010000013.1:0-7113 GCA_035459845.1 Tepidisphaeraceae bacterium
GTCCTCGCCGAACACGCCGCAGTACGTGACGACGCCGGCGTCGAGTTTCCGCTGGATGACGGCTGCCGCGCCCTCGTAAAACTGGTCGTCGTACTTGGCGAGGATCTTCGTGTCCGGCTCGCTGTAGAGCAGGTCGGCCCAGACGCCCCAGTCGTAGGACTTACCGTCGAGGTCAACCTTGGCGGTGAGGCTGTCGGGCAGCGCGTCGTACGCCTCGATCGTCCCGCCGATGAGGGGGACAATCGGCTTGGCGGTCGGCCCTTCGAAGAGCTGACCGGTGCGATCCATGAGGGCAGTGCGACAGGTGAGGACGAGGTGCCCGCCGCCGCGCGCGTAGGTGGTCATCTTCTCGACCAGGGCGTCGTCGACCATCTGCAGGCCGGGGCAGCAGATCACCGGCAGGCCTGCGGGCCACTCCTGGTCGGGACGGAGGACCTTGACCGTGCACCCGAGCCGGGCGAAGGCGCCGTACCAGAGCTTGAGCAGGCGCTCGTAGCTCCACCGGCGCGACTGCGGAAGGATGCGGAAGTACCAGAGCTGCTCGAAGTCCATAACGAGCCCGACGCACGGGGCCGGCGCGGGGGCGGCGGCGGCGGAATCTGCCGGCGCCGGTGCGGCGGGCTCTGCGCCGGCGAGGCCGGCCAGCGCGCCCAGGTGCAGGCGGTCGACCTCGTCGATCGTCTGCTGGAACTCGCGCCCGCCGGGCGAGGGCGTTACGCCGTCGGGTCCGACCAGGCCGTGCAGGAACATCTCGGCGCCGGACCGCGGCTGGCGGAAGCGGTAGGTCGTCACGAACTCGGCGCCGTGCGCCAGCGCCGTCCAGAGCCACAGGCGGACCGCGCCGGGGTAGAGGTGGGGCGCGGTCTGTCCCCAGCTGACCTGCCCGGGCTGGAGCTGCATCAGGCCCCAGCGGCCGTGGAACGACGCCATGTAATCGTGCATCAGGCCGATCTGCGCCGGGTCGCCTAGGCGGAAATTCTGGTCTTTGATCCCCTGCTCCGAGCCGACGACCGGGTACGAGTCCCACGACATGAGCGTGAGGTCGCGGGCGGCGTCGGCGGGGTTGCAGTCGGCGGCGACGGGCGGGTGGGCATAGTTGGTCGTGACGAACCGGTCGCCCACGCGCGGCTTGAGGATCTCGGCCTGCAGGCGGTTGAACGCGGCGAACGCCGACGACCAGAATCGGCTGGCGTCGAGCGCCTGGTGCGGGTTGGCCGTCGCGCCGGGGGCCGACTCCCGCGCCGCGGGCAGCGGCACTTGTCCGAAATCCGAGTACCGGGCGCCGAACGCCTGACAGCCCCATGCGGCGTTGAGCCTGTCGATCGACCCGTCGAACCGCGCGCGGAGCCACTCGCGCCACGCGGCGACGGCGTGGTCGTTCTGGTCGATGAAGTCGGACGCGTACTCGTTGTCGACCTGCCAACCGATCACGGCCGGGTGATTGCCGAACCGGTCGGCCAGCGCGGTGACGATGCGGACGGTCGCTTCGCGCATCGCGGGAGACGTGGGCGAGTACGAGCGCCGCCCGCCGAACCGCTTGCGCCGGCCGGCGTCGTCGACCGGGAGCACGCCCGGGTGCTTGTCGACCAGCCACACGGGCGGGGCCGCGGTGGGCGTGCAAAGAATCACTCCGAGCTTCCGCTTGGCGGCCAACTCGACGCATTCCCCGAGCCAGTCCAATCTAAACTCGCCCGGCGCGGGTTCGAGGGCTTGCCACGCGTACGCGCCCATGTGGACCAGTTGCAGGTCCATCGCGGCCATGTTGTCGAAGTCCCGTTCCCACTGCTCGCGCGGCCACTGCTCGGGGTAGTAGTACGTGCCGATCTTCATAAATGTCCGTTTCGCGGAACCCCCCTGTCCCGCGCTGTTGTACCAAGCGCGGGCTAGCCGCTTCAGCGGCTAGTTCCCCCCCCGTTCACACCTTTGCCTCCGTGGCCGGCAATACCTCCGCCGGCGGTTGCTCCGGCATCGGGTCGGCCTCTTTCTCGATCGCCCCGCGCCGCTGAAGATACCGGGCGATCAGCCAGCAGAGAAGGGCCCAGGCCAAACCGGACGCCCACCCGGCCAGCACGTCGGTCGGGTAGTGGACCCCCAGCATGACGCGGGACAGTCCGACCATGCCGGTGATCAGGAGCGCGACGAGGACGAAGTAGAGCTTGAGCCGGCGCTTCTTCACGCTCTGGGCGAGGAGCGCGCCGATCGTCAGGTAGACGGCCGCGCTCATCGCCGAGTGACCGCTCGGAAAACTCATGCTCGAAACGTCGGTCAGGTGCGGGACGACCGACGGGCGGGCGCGGGCGATGACCAGTTTCATGAGGTAGTTCATCCCCGTCGCGCCGAGCGTGGCGATGAGCAGGAAGACCACCATGTGGTAGTGGCGGGCCAGCAGTAGAAAGCCGGTCGTCCCGAAGATCACCAGGGCCATGACCAGCCCGCCGCCCAGCGCCGTCGCGTCGCGGACGAGCGTCAGCATCCACCCCGGGCCGACGAGGAGGTTAGGGTCCTGCGGCTGGCGGCACGCGCGCAAGATCGTCGTATCGAACTTGGTCGTGTCCCCCTCCATCACGTTGCCGGTGAGCGCCGCGAGCCCCCATATCCCCAGGACGACGACGAGAGCGGCGACGAACACCCAGGGTTCGCTCCGCTGAAGAAATGTGTGCACCGAGCCGAGGAACCACCGCATGGGCCGGGGATTATACGGGCGGGGGCGGCGCGCGTCACCGGGGGAAGCAAAGGGGCGCCGGTGCGATCGTGGCGGACACGGTCGGGCGCTCCGTCGTCAGGCGTTGACGAAACCGCGCTTCTCCATTTCCGCGACGATCCGGTCGACGCACTGGTCGACCGTCAGGTCGGCCGTCGCCAGGCGCAGGTCCGCGTTCGTCGGCGGCTCGTAGGTCGCGGTCACGCCGGGGAACTGGGCGATCTTGCCCTGGTCGGCAAGTTCCCACGTCCCGCCCTTGTCGCGCTCGCGGCAGACGGTCTCCGGGCACTCGAGGTAGACCGACAAGAACCGGCCCGTGCCGACCACCTGCCGGGCCTTCTCTCGCACGGCGTCGTGCGGGGCGACGAACGCGCAGATCACGAGCAGGCCGGCGTCGTTGAGCAGCGCGGCGACCTCGCTCGACCGGCGCAGGTTTTCCGACCGGTCGTCGGCCGTAAAGCCTAGGTCTCGACACAGGCCTTGGCGCATGTCGGGGCCGTAGAGCACCGTGACGGTGCGCCCGGCGTCGAACAGACGCTTCTCGAGCGCGTACGCGATCGACGACTTGCCCGCGCCGGTCAGGCCGTAAATCAGGACGGTCGCCCCCCGCTGCCCGAGGCGGGCCTGGCGCTGGTCGAGCGTGACGTGGGACGAGTGCAGCGCCCGCCGGCCACCGACGGGCTGCTGCTCCCAGTGGTCGCCGACGGCGTGGCGGCGGTCGCCGGGCTCGAGGATCATGCCGGCGCCGACCGTGTTGTTGGTCAGCCGGTCGACGACGATGAACGCGCCCGTCGAGGCGTTGGCCTTGTACGGGTCGTGCGCCAGGGGCTGGTTGAGCGACAGGACGACGTGCCCGACCTCGTTGAGCGCGAGCTGCGTCGCCGGGCGGTGCTCGAGCGTGTTCACGTCGACCGCGTACCGCACCCGGGCGATCTCGCCCGACACGGTGCGCGTCGTCTGCTTGACCCAGTAGGCGCGCCCGGGGACGAACGGCTTTTCGCCCATCCACACGACCATCGCCTCGATCGTGCTGGCGACGTGCGGCTGGTTCTCCGGATGCACGAGCATGTCACCGCGCGACACGTCGATCTCGTCCTCGAGCGTGACCGTCACGGCCTGCGGGCTGAACGCCTCCGAGAGTTCGCCGTCGAACGTGACGATCGACTTGACCTTGCTCCGCGCCCCCGACGGCAGCGCGACCACCTCATCGCCCTTCTTGATAATGCCCGACGCGACGGTCCCGGCGAACCCGCGGAAGTTGAGGTCGGGCCGGAGCACGTACTGCACCGGGAACCGCATGTCCGCAAGATTCCGGTCCGACGCGATGTGCACGGACTCCAGCTGCGCCAGCAGCGGCGGGCCGGCGTACCACGGCATCTTCGCCGACTTTTCGACGACGTTGTCGCCGGCGAGCGCCGACAGCGGGATGAACTGCACATCCGGGATGCCGAGCTTGGCGACGAACCCGGTGTATTGCTGCTTGATCTGCTCGAACCGCTCCTGGCCGAACGCGACCAGGTCCATCTTGTTGACGGCGACGACGACGTGCTTGATGCCCAGGAGCGAGACGATGAACGAGTGCCGGCGGGTCTGCGTGACCACCCCGTGCCGGGCGTCGATCAGGATGATCGCCAGGTGGCACGTGCTGGCGCCGGTCGCCATGTTCCGCGTGTACTGTTCGTGGCCAGGCGTGTCGGCGATGATGAACTTGCGCTTATCGGTGGAGAAATAGCGGTAGGCGACGTCGATCGTAATCCCCTGCTCGCGCTCGGCCTTGAGGCCGTCGGTCAGCAGCGCCAGGTCGACCGTTCCGGCGCCGGTGGTGCCGTGCTTGACCGAGTCGCGCGTGACGGCGGCGAGCTGGTCGTCGTAGATCCCCTTGGTGTCGTGCAACAGCCGCCCGATCAGCGTCGACTTCCCGTCGTCGACGGACCCGCAGGTCAGGAAGCGCAGGAGTTCCTTGCGCTGGTTGCGCTCGAGGTAGGTGTGGATGTCTTCAGTGGCGGGGACTTGAGTCATGGGTGGGCGGGTTGCGGCACAGGCTTGCGGTAATTACAATGTAGGCATGAAGTCGAAACCGACCCGAAACCGGAAGTTCGCCAAGCGCAAAGCCCGCCGGGGTAAAACGGCAACGGCATTTCCGGCCAACCGGCTCAAATTGGTGCGGATCGGAAACTCGCGAGGCGTTCGCTTGCCGAAGGCGGTTATCGAACAGGCGAATCTTGGCGACGAGGTGGAACTGGTCGTTCGTGACCACGAGGTGATCCTCAAGTCGCTCCAACACCCCCGCTCGGGTTGGGACGAGCTGATGCAAAAGGCCGTCGCGGAACACGGGGCCGAGTTGACCGACGAAGACCGTGAGTGGCTGGAGGCCCCACTCGACGCCGCCCTGGATCCTTGGGAGGAGGCATAACCGTGGCCGCACGTGAGCCGCAACGCTTCGATGTCTTCCTGGTTCCGCTCGATCCCGCCCGCGGGCACGAGATGCAAAAGACCCGCCCATGCGTGGTCGTTAGCCCGGGCCAGCTCAACCGATATCTCCGGACGGTCCTCGTTGCCCCGCTGACGTCCGTCCCGCGAAACTACCCGTTTCGCGTGGACAGCCGATTCGGCGGGCGGCCCGGTCAAGTCGCGCTGGACCAGATCCGATGTGTGGACCGCTCGCGGCTCGCGAAGTTCCTCGGACAGTTGGACCCCGCGGTGCAGACCAAGGTCGCCGACACGATGGTCGCCATTTTTGCCCGCGAACGGCCACATTAGAAGTACCCCTCCCGCTTCTTCTGCTCCATCGACCCCGCCTCGTCGTGGTCGATCACCCGGCCCTGCCGCTCGGAATTCCGCGCGACCAGCATCTCCTGGATGATCTCCGGCAGCGTCGTCGCGTCGGACTCGATCGCCCCGGTCAGCGGGTAGCACCCGAGCGTGCGGAAGCGGACGCGCTTCATCTCCGGCTTCTCGCCGGGCAGGAGCTTCATCCGGTCGTCGTCGACCATCAGCATCACGCCGTCGCGCGTCACCACGGGCCGCTCGGCCGCGTAGTAGAGCGGCACGATCGGGATGTTCTCGAGGTGGATGTACTGCCAGACGTCCAGTTCGGTCCAGTTCGACAGCGGAAACACCCGGATGCTCTCGCCCTTGTTGACCTTGCCGTTGTACAAATTCCAGAGCTCGGGCCGCTGGTTTTTCGGGTCCCACTGGTGCTTCGAATCGCGGAAGCTGTAGACGCGCTCCTTGGCCCGGCTCTTCTCCTCGTCGCGCCGCGCCCCGCCGAACGCGGCGTCGAACTTGTACTTGTCCAGCGCCTGCTTGAGCCCCTCGGTCTTCATCGTCGTCGTGTACTTGTTGCTCCCCCAGTCGAACGGGTTCGCGCCCGCCGCCAGCCCCTCCTTGTTGATGTACTCGATGAGCTCCAGGTTGTTCTCGCGGCAAAACGCGTCGCGGAACTCGATCATCTGCCGGAACTTCCACGTCGTGTTGACGTGCATCAGCGGGAACGGCAGCCGCCCGGGCGCGAACGCCTTCTGCGCGAGACGGACCATTACGGCCGAGTCCTTCCCGACCGAGTAGAGCATCACCGGGTTCTGAAACTCGGCGGCCACCTCGCGAATGATGTGGATGCTCTCGGCTTCGAGCTGCTTGAGATGGGTCAGGCTGTAACTGTTCATAATACGCGGCAATACGACCACTGCCCCCGTGACCACGCGCTCGATTTCCGAGCTTTCCAGTCTAAGACTAGGGGATCAACCCGCGCGATTCAAGCCGCCCCGTCCGGCGGGCCTTACTCGGGCTTTTCCGGCGGGTTTTGCTGCTCCTGCCGCCGCCGATAGACCGTGAGCAGGATCACGACGACCATCCCGGCGACGATGAACGTCTGGAACAGCCACGCGGCGTTCCCGGGCTGGCTGGACGTCGCCGGGGGCAGTTCGACCAACGGCGTGCGGGCCGCCCCGTCGAACCCGAACCGCTGCTCGAACAATTTGGTGTCGCGGGCGACGACCAATCGGAACTCCTCGCCCGCGGAGGTGAACGCGCGGATGTCGCCGGGCGTGGCCGCGGCCTTAAGCGGCTTGGGATCCGACCACTTCTGCCCGTCGGCGCGGGTCATCACCCACATCTCGCCGGCCGGGGCCGAGACCCACAGCGCGACGGCGTTGGGGACCTGCGCGAGCGAAAACAGGCTGCCGGGGACGACCGGAATCGCGCCGGTGTCGTCCCACCGGCCGTCGGCCCACACGAACGTCTGGAGCAGCGCGGGGGCGGCAGACTGAACGACCAGCACCGGCTTTTCGCTGACGATGCCGAGTGCCAGCGGGGCCGCCGACCGCACCGGGAGGTCGGCCACCGCGCGCCACTGGCTGCGCTCGTACTTGAACAGGACGGGGCTCGGGGCGGTGGTCGGCGCGGCGGGCCGG
>DATHXE010000014.1:0-5127 GCA_035459845.1 Tepidisphaeraceae bacterium
TCTCCCAGCCGCGCTAACAGTGCATTTGGCGAAAATGCATCCTCGCGGCGGGGAGAGGGCGAGGGTGAGGGGCGAACGCCAAGCGGCGCATCTCAATGAAAACGGGTCGATCGAACGCCGCTGGAAATCCATCCCTCACCCCCACCCTCTCCCCGCGGCGAATGCGCCGTCCTGCTCACTACGTGAATTGGCGCCGCTGGGAGAGGGAGTCAGAACCCGCGCACCTCTTCCTCCACTCCCACCGTCTCCCCCACGACGTACAACGGCCGCTGCTTCACTTCCTCGTACACCCGTCCCAGGTACTCCCCCAATATCCCCACCGCGATCAACTGAATCCCCCCGATGAACATCATCATCACCAGCAGCGTCGTGAAGCCCGTCGGGGCCGTCTCGTAGCCGAGCAGGCGTTTGACCGCGAAAAATACGGCGATCCCGAACCCCACGACCGCGCACAAAAACCCCATCCACGTCGCCACGCGCAGGGGGCGCGTCGAGAAGCTGAGCATCCCGTCGATGGCGTACTTGATCAGCCGGCCCAGCGTCTGCTTGGGCTCGCCCGCCGCCCGGTCGGCCCGGTCGTACTCGACTTCGCCCTGTTTGAACCCGAGCCAGACGCGCAGCCCAGGAATAAACCGGTTCCGTTCCGGCAGCCGGTTGAACTCGGCGACGACCTTCCGGTCCATGAGGCCGAAGATCCCGGCGTCCGGCGCCTCGGGCAAATCTGCTAATCGCCTGAGCAGGGGGTAGAAGAGGCGGAACCCGATCCCCCGCGCCCCGCGCGCGTCGGCCCGCGACCGCCGGCGCGCCATCACCACGTCGAACTTCTCCCCGCGCCACTTGGCGACCATCGCCGGGATGACCTCCGGCGGGTCCTGCAGGTCCGCGTCCATCAGGATGACCGCCGCCCCCCGCGCGTGCCGCACGCCCGCCGTGATCGCCGGCTGATGTCCGAAGTTCCGCGACAGCGCCACCAGCTTCACCCGCGCGTCCGCCCCGTGCGCCGCCCGGATCAACCCGACCGACCCGTCCCGGCTCCCGTCATCCACCAGCACCATCTCCCAAGACTCGCCCGTGCCCTCCAGCGCAACCGTCGTCCGCCGGATCAACTCCGGAAGGTTCTCCTCCTCGTTGAACACCGGCACGACGACGGAGATGGTGGGGGGGTTGGACATTTTGAGGCGTCGGTCGTCAGCACGCGATAACGGGCGGGTCGTCGCAACCGTCATCCTAAGGTACACCGAAGGATCTAGCCTCGAAGTTCCGGGCCCGCCAGACGTTGGCGGTTCGATTCGACGACCACGTCGGCGGCGCGCGGATTGCCCGCTCACTATTGTCGGAGATTCGCGGCCGTCTCCTCCATGCTTTGCGCCGCGGAGCACTTTGCGCTCCCGCAACTCCAACCAAAGCCGCAATCCGCAATCCGAGATCCGAGATCCCCGACCGCCGGCCCTCGTTTCCCGTTGCGGCGCTCGTGCGATACCATCCACCCGCGACCTGCCGATACTTCCTCAGTGACCCTCCTCCCCACCCATCTTCCCCTCGCCGCCGTCGAGCGCGGCGACTGGACCTTCACCGCCTGGGTCATCACCCTCGCCTATTTCGCCGGCGCAGGCCTGTGCTTCTGGGCCGCCCGCCGCGAGAAGGATCGCTCCCTCGGCCGGGCCCGCCGGTGGATGGCCCCGACGTTCTGGTACTCGCTCTTCGGCCTCCTGCTCGCGCTGGGGATCAACAAGCAGTTCGACTTCCAGTCCGACCTGACGCGCGTCGGCCGCCGCATCGCCGTCGCCATGGGCCTGTACGGCGAGCGCCGCATCTTCCAGGCGATCTTCGTCGTCGTCTTCGCGCTGGTCGCGATCGCCGCCGTCGCCTGGGCCGCGTGGTACATGCGCGACCTGTTCAAGCGCTACCGCCTGGCGTTCATCGGGATCATCTACCTCTGCGCGTTCGTCATCATCCGCGCCGCCAGCTTCCACCACATCGACCAGATCCTCTACCACTCGGCGATGTTCGGCTGGCTCGTCAACACCACCCTGGAACTCGGCGGCATCGCCATGATCGCCTACGCCGCCTGGCGCGCCGCCACGGAGAAGGAATCCAAGCAAACCTACCAGTCGTTCGAGCGCAAAGTGTCGATCCGCTGAACTCGTCACGCCCCGCTCCCGACCGTCTCGATGACGCTCCAGGCGCAGGAGAACCGCCTCATATAGCCCGCAATCGTGGCGGGAAAGCGCTGGAACTTTGAGGCCCGTCCCCTTGCAACGCGGACTGAAAAAACCGCGCCGTCCCGCCACAAGTGGCGGGCTATATGAAACGCGGCGACGCGCGCCAGCGCCACTGAGGCGGACCAAGGAAGTTGTGACGGCCGCGCCTAAGTAACTCGCACTCGTCCGTCCGATAATCCCCCCGTGCCCCCGCCCCCCCTCCACGTCGCCGTCGACGGCCGCCTCTTTGGCGGCAAGTCTGGTGGCATCGAACAGGTCGTCATCGGCCTGACCGACGCCCTCTCCCAGTTCACCGACGGCGACGAACGCTACACGATCCTCGCCTATCCCAAATCCCACGACTGGCTCGGCCCCTACGTCCGCGGCCCCTGCAAACTCCTCCTCACCACCGCCGTTCGCCCGAACAGGCCGGGGCACAGCACACGGGCTCTGCCCGCAGCGCCGCCCCGGATGGGTTACTTCCCCAATCAACCCGCCCTCTCCCTTCGCGCCCGCCGCCGCGCCAACCTCTCCACCTCCGACGGCACGATCGAGCGCCTGGGCGTCGACGTGATCCACTTCGTCCTCCAAAGGGCTTTCTTCACCGAAGTCCCCAGCATCTATCACCCCCACGACCTCCTCCACCGCCACCTGCCGCACCTGCTGACGCGCCGCGAGCGCGCCAAGCGCGACGTGATGCTCGGCTCCTTCTGCCACCAGGCCCGCGTCGTCTCCGTCACCTCCTCCTGGGTCAAGCGCGACCTGACCGCCCAGTTCGGCACGCCGCCGGAGCAGATCGCCGTAGTCCCCCTCACCGGCTCGCTCGGCGCCTACCACCCGCCCACCGACGCCGAACTCGCCGCCACCCGCGCCAAGTTCGCCCTGCCCGACGCCTTCGCCTTCTACCCCGCCCAAACCTGGCCCCACAAAAACCACCTGACCCTCCTCGACGCCATCGCGCTCCTCCGCGACGCCCACGGCCTCCGCATCCCCCTCATCTGCTCCGGCCACCAGAACGACTTCTACCCCACGATCCAAAAGCGCATCGCCGACCTCCGCCTCGCCGACCAAGTCCACTTCCCCGGCTTCATCACCCCGACCGAGCTCCGCGCCCTCTACCAACTCTGCCGGTGCGTCGTCATCCCGACCCTGTTCGAAGCCGCGAGCGGCCCCCTGAACGAAGCCTTCATGGCCGGCGCCCCCGCCGCCTGCTCCAACGTCACCAGCCTCCCCGAACAGGCCGCCGACGCCGCGATCGTCTTCGACCCGCGCAACCCCACCTCCATCGCCTCCGCCATCGCCCGCCTCTGGTCCAACTCCACCCTCCGCCAATCCCTCGCCGCAAAAGGCCGCGCCCGCGTCGCCCGCTGGACCTGGGCCCGCGCCGCGCGCCACTTTCGAGCCCTCTACCGACAGATCGGCCGCCGGGAACTCACCGCCGAAGACCGCGCCGTGCTCGTCGCCGCGCCGGACATCTGATCCGCGCCCAACCCCCAACCGTCATCCTGAGGTACTCCGAAGGATCTACCCTCGAATCCGCACCTCGTCATTCGAAGTTCCTTCGCTGCGCTCAGGATGACGGTCGCGCGCCGTCCGGGGCAGTCGCCCCCTCAAACGCCTCCATCACCCACCCCAGCACCCGATCCAAATACCCCTCCGGCGTCACCCCCGCCTCCTCCAGCCGCCAATCGATCCGAAAATTCCCCGCCTCGATCCGGTCCAACAACTCATCCCGAATCGGCGCATGCAGCTCCACGAACCCCGACGAAAAAACCGACAGCGCCTCCATGTGCAGCGCGTCCAGCCACCGCCCCAGCACCTCCACCTCGCCCACCAGATCCCCCGCCAGTCGCGCGTCCAGCGTCGCGCGAACGGCCACCGTCGTCCCCGCCGGATGATTCTCCGGCGGAACGAGCGTCTCCACGAGTGCGGACAAAGTCGCGCGTTGGTCGTCGCTCAGCTCCATCCCTCGATTATGGCGCGCTGGGGTGCGGGGTAAAGGCACAGAGCTGCTGAAGCGGCCCCGCCGGCGAGTGCCGCTCGATTTCCGGGAACTTCGCATACCGCGCCGCGTCTACTCCTCATCGACCGCGCGCCCCCGCGCGGTCGTCACTTCGACGAGGAGCCCGCCCATGCGACCCACTGCCCCCGCGCGCCGCCGCCGCCTCACCTTCACCGCCGCCGCCGCGTGCCTCCTCACGCCCCTCCTCACCCTCCACGGCGAAGCCCCGCCCGCCAAGCCCGACCCGCGCCTGGCCAAGCTCACCGCCGACCTCGGCGGCGCAGACCGCTACCGCACCTTCGTCTCCACCGACAAGCCGATCTACCGCCCCGGCGAAAAGGTCTACGTCCGCGCCGCCATCCTGCACGCCGCCACCAACGTCCCGCTGACGCAGAACGCCAACCCCATGGTCGAGATCCTCGGCCCCAAGGGCGACGTGATCACGTCCGGCCTGACCGGCACCGAGAACGCCGTCGCCGGCCTCGCGTGGGAGATCCCCGCCGGCACCCCCGGCGGCGAGTACACGATCAAGGTCACCCACCCCTACACCGGCTACACGCCCGGCGTCCGCAAGTTCGACGTCCGCGCCTTCCGCGCCCCGCGCCTCAAGTCCCAGATCGTCTTCGTCCGCGACGGCTACGGCCCCGGCGACGCCGTCTCCGCCTCCGTCCACGTCGACCGCGCCGAGGGCGGCGTCCCCGCCGGCGCTAAAGTGACCGCCGTCGCCCGCATCGACGGCGTCGAAGTCCACCGCGCCCCCACCACCATCGACGCCGCAGGCAACGCCTCGGCCTCCTTCAAGCTCCCCGCCAACATCGCCCGCGGCGAGGGCACGCTCGCCTTCCTCATCGAGGACGGCGGCGTCGTCGAGACCGCCTCCAAGACCCTCCCCATCCTCCTCCAGACCCTCGACCTCTCGATCTA
>DATHXE010000015.1:0-1589 GCA_035459845.1 Tepidisphaeraceae bacterium
TCACCCGGATTACCTGGCGTTCTTCAACCGCCTGTCCGGCGGTCCCGCGCGCGGCCAGGAGGTCCTGGCCGACAGCAACATCGACTGGGGCCAGGACGTCGCCCGCCTCGCCAGGTACCTCGAGACCGAGCAGCGCGGCCGCCCCTACGCCTTCAAGGTCTCCGGCGCGCGCGTCCCGGCACTGGTCGATCTTTTAGGATTGAACCCGAAGTCTCGAGTCCTGACCGCGAACGAGCTCGAGGCCGGCAGCACGGACGGCGTCGACCCGCGCGAGCTCCGAAAGCGCCCCCGCGGCTTGCTGGCGCTCGGAATCAACGCGAAGGTGCGCTTGGAGGAGACTCGATTGGTCGACGGAAAGCCCGTCCTCGGCCCCGACTTCTCATGGGTCTCAAAATACCCCCTGATCAAACGCATCGGTGGCTCCATCGAGGTCTACGACCTGGAACCCGAAACCGGATCCCCCTCCGGACGATAGCCGACCCCGAAAGCCCACGGAGCTTGCTCCGTGGGTTCCGTCGCCCACCTCACGCGCCGTCCCCGCGAACGCGCCATCCCCCTCCCGCGTAACATCGTTCTCGTCCCATGCTCAAGACCAAGACCACCCACGAGATCGACTACCCCGCGATCCACCGCGCCCTCCTCACCGGCCTCCTCGGCAACATCGGCCAAAAATCCGACTCGACCGAATACACCGGCGCGCGCGGCGTGAAGTTCAACGTCTTCCCCGGCTCCACCCTCTTCAAGCGCAAGCCCCAGTGGCTCATGTCCGCCGAGATCGTCGAGACCACCAGGCTCTACGCCCGCACCAACGCCCGCATCGACCCCGAGTGGGTCGAGCGCGCCGCCGACCACCTCGTCAAACGCGCCTACTCCGAGCCCCGCTGGGACCGCGAGCGCGCCACCGTCGTCGCCGACGAGAAGGTCACCCTCTACGGCCTGCCGATCATCCCCCGCCGCGTCGTCCAGTACGGCCCGATCGACCTCAAGGCCGCCCGCACCCTCTTCATCCACCACGCCCTGGTCGAGGCCGAGTACGACACGTCCGCCCCGTTCTTCGCCCACAACGCCGCCCTCGTCGAGGAGGTCCGCGAGCTCGAGGCCAAGGCCCGCAACCGCGACTACCTCGTCGAGGCCGCCCAGCGCTTCGAGTTCTACGACAAGCGCGTCCCCCACGACATATTCAACGGCATCCTCTTCGAAAAGTGGCGCAAGATCGCCGAGCGCCACAACCCCAAGCTCCTGTTCATGACGCGCCGCGACCTCATGAAGCGCAGCGCCGATGACGTCACGCCGGACGCCTTCCCCGACGAGATGCTCATCGCCGGCAACCGCCTCAAGCTCGACTACGCCCTCGACCCCGGCCAGGCGATGGACGGCGTAACCGTCACCATCCCGCTCGCGGCCCTCAACCAGGTCCCCGACGACCCCTTCGAGTGGCTCGTCCCCGGCCTGCTCCGCGAAAAGGTCCTCGAGCTGATCCGCAGCCTCCCCAAGCCGATCCGCGTCAACTACGTCCCCGCGCCGGACTGGGCGGACAAGGCCACCGAAAAACTGTCCGAGTCGTTCGGCCAAGGCTCCCTGTACGGCGC
>DATHXE010000016.1:0-7492 GCA_035459845.1 Tepidisphaeraceae bacterium
TCACCACCATGCCCGGCCGCAACTCTTCCTCGCCACCCGTCTTACGCATCGACGGGAGCTCGTGAATCTCGCGCCCCAGCCCGTGGCCCAGCCCGTGTCCGAACTCCGCCCCATAGCCGCCCTTTTCGATCACGTCGCGGGCGACCCGGTCGGCCTGCATCGTCGTCACGCCCGGGCGCAAAAAGTTGATCGCCGCCAACTGCGACTCGTAAACCAGTTTGTAAACCTCGCGGATCCGGTGCGAAACGTGCCCGATCATGAACGTCCGCGTCAGGTCCGAGCAGTACCCGTTCAAAATCGCGCCCCAGTCGATCAGGCAGGGCTGGTCTTTCTCGATCTCGGTCTTGTCGTCGCTCGGGCGATAGTGGGGCAGCGCGGAATTCTTGCCCGTCGCCACGATCGGCGGGAACGACACGTTCGACGCCCCCCGGCTCCGCAACTCGAACGTGATCAGCCCCGCCATATAGTTTTCCGTCTGCCCCGGCTTGATCTGGTCCCGCACGGCGTCGAACGCCTCCTCCGCCAGCGCGACCGACTTGCGGATCAAATCGATCTCGTGATCGTCCTTGACCTTACGAATGTTCTGCATCACGTTCTCGAGCCCAACGAGCTCGGGCGGACGCGCGTCCTTCAGGTCCTTGGCCGCCTTGGCGAGCGCGTCCAGTTGGCCGACCGTCGTGTAGTTAGCCTCGAACCCCACCCGCTTGAGCGGGTTGGCCTTGAAGACCTGCGCGACCGCGTCCGACATCTTCGCGTCGCGCATCGAGATCGTCAGCCACCCCGCCTCGATCTGCGCCTGCTCGCGGTAGCGGAAGTCGGTGACGAGGAACAGATCCTTGTGCGTGATCAGCCCGACCGAGTCTTCGCCGGTGAAGTTGGTCAGGTAATGCAGGTCGGGCGGGTGCGTCAGGAGGATCCCGTCGAGCCCGAGTTCCTTCATGGCGGCCCGGACGGCCTTCTGACGCACCTTAAGGTACGCCTTGGGTTTGACGCTGACGGTTGTTGGCATGGAGGGAAAGCTTGAGGGACGGGGCCGGCGATCGCCCGGTTGCCCGGACGGATTGACATCCGAAAAGTGGTCGCAGAGTATAAGGGCGGTCGGGCGGTGTCAACGGATGTCGCGGGCGTGTCCCCGCACGTGACGCCGCCCTAATTCGCCAGTAAGACAAGGACTTACGGCGCACGCGTCGATCCGGATCGTCCGCCCGCGCCGCCCGGCGTGCCTTGACTGAGAAAGTGACCATCCACTAACGTTGTGTAACCTGGGGGCGCGTAAGGCATAGAAAGTTGGAATCAATTCCACGCGCCTGCGACCGGGACGATATGGAAGGTGCCACACCGGCCATCGCCGCCATGACGTGCGGCGGTTTTGAAACAGGGCGAGGGAACCCGCGATGAACAGCGAGGCAGCAGACCAACCCACCCCGGCCGACGCGCCGGATTCCGCCGCGCAGGCCCCCTCGGCCCGGCGGCGCATCCCCTGGCGCACCATCCGCAAGTGGACCCGCCGGACGCTCATGGCGATCATCGTCGGCGCCACCCTGGCGATGGGCTTCGGCATGCCCCCGGCCGACGCGGTCAAGATGCGCCTGTTCAGCGACGCCGTCGTCCGCTGGCAGACCAACCCCGACTTCCGCAAGGTGCAGGTCGAGTACGTCGAGCTCGGCTCCGACGCCATGCGCACCAAGACCGCGTTCGTCGACACCACCACCGGCATCATGGCCCTGCGCTCGCTCCCGTTCCTGCCCAAGGAACTGGCGGTGAACGAGACCTCCCTCCGCCACTACACCAACTTCACGCGCGGCCCGCTGTCGGCCTACCTCCACCTGACCACCGAGCAGGGCGTCGCCGACACGCTCAAGATGCTCAAGCCGCTGGGCGAGAAGGCCAACCTGACCGACCAGGACGTGGTCGACTTCCTGTCCCAGTACAAGATGGACTGGCCCGTCGTGAAGGACGCCGGGTCGATCCAAGGCGTGCGCGCCCTGGTCCGCGACATCGACCCGGGCCGCGGGTTCGAAGTCATGGAGAACTTGCGGGTCCTGTTCGACCGGCAGATCTCGGCCGTGCTGTCGGCCCGCACCTACGGCGAGCGGATTCACGCGACAGCGGAACTGCTGAAGGCGACCGACACGTGGTGGGCGCGGGCCGTTATCGACACGTCCAACAAGCTCACCGGGCCGCGGTTCGACGTGCTGGCGCGCTCCGGCAACCCCGTCGAGGTCGCGCAGGCGGTGCGGGAGATCGTCGACGGGGCCAACTCGCGCGACATGTACGTGGTCGGCGGGTACGTGCTGATCCTGCTCCGCCCGGAGATCCAGAAGGTCGCCGCCGAGCTCGGCTACCCGACCGACCCGGCGGCCATGACGCCCGCCCAGCAGAAGGACGTCTGGGCCCGCCTCGACGACCGCATCCGCGAGACGAACTACGAGCTCTGGCGCGTCAAGCAGGTGAACGACTGGCTCAACGGCATGTGGGCCCAGGTCTACGGCTCGGTCTACGCGTCGGTCATCGGCCCGACCCTGGCGATCCGCGACGCGTGCCAGGTCCTAGGCCCGCTCATGCTCCTGTCCTGGGTCGGTTTCGTGATGCTCAAGCGCCGCGCCGGCGAGGACGAGCCGGCACCGGCGGCCGCCCCCGAACCCCTCCCCGCGGCGTAGACCGCCGTTCACGCCGGAGGCGGAGCCCAAGGCGACGCCCCGGATCCGTCAGGCGCGGTTACTCTTACCGACCCGAAAGGCGGAGAACAATGCGCGCGAACGGTCAACGTTTCGGCGGGCGAAGTCGCGGGACGACGTGGGCGGACGTGATCGCGGTCGTCGCGATGCTCGCGATGATCGCAGGCGTGACGCTTCCCGCCATCTCGCGCGCCCGGTCGGGCGGCAACCAGGTCAAGTGCCAGTCGAATCTGCGCGTGATCTGCACGTCGATGATCATGTACGCGAACGACAACAAGGGGGCGTTCCCGCGAACCCGATATACGCCCGATGCGCCGCTGGCGTCCAACACGGGCGAGGCCGCGACCGACCCGTTCGGCCTGACCGGCTCCGGCACGCCGCCCGCGGTCAACGACGTGACAGCCGCCCTCTTCCTCCTCCTCCGCTCGCAAGAGCTCTATCCCGAGCTCTTCATCTGTCCGTCTTCGAGCTACGATAAGGACGACTTCGGCGGCGGGACCAACACCTCGGTGACCCGCTCCAACTTCAAGTCCACCAGGAACACGCTGAGCTACGGCGTGACCAGCCCCTACCCGACCGCCGCGGCGGTCGCCGCGGGGTACAAGTGGAACAACACGCTCGGGGCCGACTTCGCGATCATCGGAGACCTTAATTCGGGCGCGGCGGTGCTGAAGACGCTGACGCTCACATCGCCCGCCGCGGACGTGCAGAGGGCCAACACGCGGAACCACGACGGCCAAGGGCAGAGCGTCGCGTTCGGCGACGGGCACGTCGAGTGGGCGCAGACGCCGTTCGTGGGCATGAACAAGGACAACATCTACACCGTGTCGAGCGGCAGGACCGACGGCGGCACGAGCGCGGTGATCGAGGGCAACCCGTCATGGGCCGGCGACACGGTGCTCCTGCCGGTGATGGTCGTCGACTCGAGCGCCGGCGGTGCGGCCGGCGGGATGGGCTCGACGGTCTTGATCGTCGGCGGCGTCGTGCTGCTGCTGGCGATCGCGGGCGTGATCCTGTTCGTCGCGACGCGCAAGAAGCCGGCGGTGGCGGGCTACGGCGACCCGGGAGAGGCGCCGCCGCCTCAGCGGGGTAGCCACCGCCCACCGCCGTTGCCGCCGCAGGGCTGATGTCTCCTCCCAGTAGCCCAACATTCCGATGTTGAGGAGATGCGTCGGAAGTCGGGTAGCGCTCCTCTCCGACAAGTGGCATGGGTACGGCCGTGAGGCCATACCCGTGCCGGCGCTCGTGGCCGCCCACGCGCTCCCCTGCGGGCGGCGCTGTCGCTTGCCCTACGGGTCGCGGCTAAACGAATGTGTATCGCGATGTGACTATTCGAAATCGAACGTCCCGCGCGACACGCCCAATTGACTGAGCACCCGCAGCGACCGCACCGCCTGCCCCCCGTCCGCCCGGCCCGCGATCACGTCCGCGTAGCGGTCGAGCAGCCCTGTCGTCTCGGCGGCGTCCTGCCGCAACAGTTCGAGGCGGAAGACGCGGACACCCAACTCGCGCATCTTCGGCACCAGCTCCGCCGCGCTCTGCGCCGTCGCGTTGAACACCGTATTCCGGCACCCGACGTCGGCGATCAGCGGGTGCTGCTTGCCCGTCCGGTCGCGCAGGTCCACGCGGTGCGTATCGCACGGGCGGCCGCAGTCGCGGTAGTCCTTGCCCGTCGACAGCGCGTGGCAGAACACGCAGTGCTCCATGTGGAACATCGGCATGTGCTGGTGGATCACGGCCTCGAACAGCGCCGGCGACACGCGCCCGAGCATGGCCGAGAGCTGCCGCCAGTTCAGGTCGTACCCGGGGACGAGCCGCCGCAGCCCGGCCGCGTGGTACAGGCCCGCGGTCAGCTCGTTGGTGACGTTGAGCGAGTAGTCGCCGAGCAGCGGGATGTGCGGGAATTCCTCGGCGAAGAACGTCAGGCCCGCGAGGTTCCGCACCAGCAGCGCATCGGGCTCGTGGGCAGCGACCTGTCGCAGCAACCCCTCTTCGGACGGCTTGATGACGCGCGTGGTCGCCAGCGCGATCGGCAGCCGGTTCTCCCGCGCGACGGCGACGGCGTCCTTGTACTTCCGCACGTCCTCGAAGTCGCAATAGACGGTGTCCAGGCGAATCGTGGGCGACCACGCCGCGACCGCGGTGAGCTGGTCGAGGGAGCGGCACAGCACCGTGATCGCGGCGTCGTTTGTCGTGATTGCTAGCGGATCCGGGCCGTCGCCTGAAGCTCCGGCTCCGGCGTGGGGGCGCCACGCGACCGGCTCGATCTCCCGCACCTCCGTGCGCAGCCGCTCCAGCGCATCCGCCTCCGCGATCTCTACGCTCCCCGCCTTCGCCCGCGCCGCGAGCAGCGCTTCCACCGCCTGCCGCCTAAGCTCGTTCAACACCGACTTGGGCGCCATGACAGGCTCGAGCGGCTCGGCCGTCACGCCCGCCAGCTCGAACGGCGTGTCGCCGAGCCGCGCGAGCTGGTCCCGCAGCGCCTCGACCGTCAGCGGGTGCTTCTGCGCCCGCACCAGCGGCTGCGCGGACTCGGCCGAGCCCGACACGTCGCCCGCGTCGGTCAACGTCAACCGGATCGGCCGATCGAGCCTCGCCTCGACGTGGGCGGTCACCGGCACGCGCCGGGCGACCACGTCGCGCGAGTACGACTGTTCGAGCTGCTTGCGAACCTCCGGGTCGTCCGTCTTCCAGACGATCGCGCCGGGGGCCACGTGCTCCAGGGCGATCGCGTCCCGGCCGAACGTGATTTCGACGCGCGCGTTCGCCGCCCCCGCCGAGCGCGGGCCGCCCTTTCCGCGGAACACCTCGTAGATCCGCCCGCCCTGTTCCGGCTCGCCCGGCCGCCCCTCGTCGAACACCACGCCGTCGCCCGGCTTGAGCGTGACCTGCTCGGCCGCGATCGTCATCCGCCCGTTCGTGCTGACCGGGTCCAAGTCCACCAGCACGCCGTGCCGCGTGACGCCCGCGACGCTCCCGATGCGGATCCCCCGCGACTTGGGAAACAGCGCCGGCACGAGCTCCGAATGATCGACCCCGTCGAGAAACCCGTGCGTAAACCCCCGGCTGAACGTCTGCGCGAGGTTGCGCTTGTGCGAATCGGAAATCGCAAAGGTAGGGTGGGCACTGCCCACCGTCTGCGCTTGAACTCCCGCCGCGCGATCGGTGGGCGGTGCCCACCCTACGAGGGCGGCGTCCAGCGCCGCCCGATAAGTCTGCGTCGTCGCCGCGACGTATTCCGCGGACTTGAGCCGCCCCTCGATCTTGAAGCACGACACGCCTACCTTCACCAGGTCGTCGACCAAGTCGTACGCCGCCAGGTCCTGCGGGCTGAGGAGGTACGCCTTGTCGCCGATGTCCTTCTCGACCCCGTCGACGATCAACTCGTACGGCAACCGGCACGCCTGCGCGCACTGCCCACGGTTGGCCGACCGCCCGCCGAGCGACTCGCTCGTCAGGCACTGCCCGGAGTATGCCACGCACAGCGCCCCGTGCACGAACACCTCGAGCGGCACGTCCGTCTGCCCGGCAATCGCGCGAACGTCGCCGGCCGACAGCTCGCGCGCCAACACGACCCGCCGCACGCCGAGCTGCCGCTTCACGAACTCTACCCCGCGCGCCTCGGTCAGCGTCATCTGCGTCGACCCGTGCACGTGCAACCCCGGCGCGAGCCGGCGGATCAATCGCGCCAGCCCCAGGTCCTGCACGATCACCGCATCCACCCGCGCCGCGGCGATCCTGCCGAGCAGCTCCGCCGCCTGTTCCAACTCGTCCGAGAAGATCAGGACGTTGAACGTCAGGTACCCCTTCACGTTGTGGGAGTGGAGGTACTCCATCACCCGCGGCAACTCTTCGTCCGTGAAGTTGTGGGCGCGGTGCCGGGCGTTGAACGTCTCGAGCCCGAAGTACACCGCGTCCGCCCCGTTGGCGACGGCCGCGCGCATGGCGGCCCAATCCCCCGCGGGGGACATCAATTCCGGACGCGCACGCTGGATTTGAGTGGTATTCGACATGAAGCGAACCCGGCAGTATACGCGCGACACACCGCGCGAACCACCGGGTTCAATAACACGACGAAACTCGAATCAGGGTTCGGACCTCACGACCGAAAGCCTACGGTGCTTTCACCGTGGATTCTACCCGACTTTAGGGCGTCCCGCCCTTGCCTTCCGTCCGCGGGTGCCGCTTCTGCTCGGGGTCGTGAATGTCGGTCGGCGCCTGGTCCCAGCCGGTCGGCTCTTCATCGTGCATCGAGTGGTCGACCGGTTCGGGCGGCGGGAGGCTCCCGGGCTGCTGCGTCGCGGGGTGGCCGGGTTGATTCGCGGTGGCCCCGAGCCGGGCCCCGTCGTCTTGGCCGTTGATCTGCCTGTCGCCCGGTTGCCGGTTGCCTACGCCGTGGTCCCCGCGCTCGTGGCGGTCGTCGGGCGTCGACGCGCCGATCGGGCTATCGAGCCGGCCCACGCCGTCCTCCTTCTTCGGCTTGGCCCGCTCGTAGCTGGTCGCCGGGTCCGGCGCCTGCTCGGGCCGGCTAACGTTCGGGTTCGGCTGGTGTGCCATAATCGCGTCTCCTGTAAGTGAATGCAGGATACGGGACCGCATTCGCGGCAGGAGCGCCGAATCTCAGCCGGGTACTTAGCGGTCGCACCGAAGGTGCACGTTGGCGCCCGTGCACCAAATGCCGCGGCGGAGCGGCATCACTTCCCCGAATACCAAATCCCCCGCCGCCAGTTGTGCGCCCGCAGCTTCCTCTCGAGTTCATCCGACAGTGCCGCCGCATCGCTCACGGCGCAATTCCGCTTCGCCTGATCCGGATT
>DATHXE010000017.1:0-3472 GCA_035459845.1 Tepidisphaeraceae bacterium
CGCCTGCTCCCGCGCCTTGTTCAGCGACGGCAGCAGGATCGACGCCGCCAGCGCCTGCGTCCCGATGATCGCCTGCGCCCCGCCGCCCGCCGCCAGCATCGTCGCGCCGGGGAACGGCTCGACCGCGTGCGAGTGCCACCCGGTATCATCGATCCACGACACCCCGCCCGCCACCGTCAAGTGCGGCATGAGCTGCTTCAGCGTCGGCAGCGTCAGCGGCGGTGTGTTCGCCCCGAACAAGTCGCCGAACCCCAACACCAGCCGCGCGAACATCAGCGACTGGCTGTACGAGTCCGGCGCCGTCTTGGGCAGGTCGGCGAACACGAACCCAGTCGCCGGCCGGTCGCCCAGGCGCTTCCGCAGCGCCACGAACGACGGGTTGTCCTTGATCGACTTCCCCTTCGACTTCACGTGCTCGGCCGCCCCCACGACCGCCTGCGGGCTCAGGCCGCCGTACCAATAGCCGTCGCTTACCGCCCACGTCGGCGACACCAGCGGCAGCCCGATGTAGTGCAGGTTCACGCCCCGCGCCGTCGACCGCTTGATCTCGATCACCGGCCCGTTTCGCTCCCGCGCCATCTGCTGGCGGATGATGTTGTTCGCCACGTCCTCGAGCTTCCCGACCGACGCCTCGAGCTTGGCCGCGTCGCGCGGCTTGTTCACCACCACGACCCCCATCAGTCCGTTCCCGCCGCCCATCGGGTCCGTGTACACGGCCCACTGGTCGCCCAGCGCGTCCAGCAGGTCCTTCTGCACGTCCACGCCGGTCATCTCGCGGATCTGCGCGATCCCCTTATCGAACTCCTCGCCCGCGCGCGGCTCGGCCTGCACGATCGCCGCCTTGATCGCATTAATGAGTCCGCCCAGGTCGAACCGCCCCGCCATCGCGCTGTTCGCCGTCGCCGGGATCGCCGCGTAAAAGTCCTCGTCCAGCGGCTTGCTGCTCATCAGCTGCGCCACGATCCCCTTCCGCGACGCCGCCGGCGAGTCGATGAACCCGCGGCTCGCCCACTCCTTCCCGTCGAACCCGGCCGTGAATATCGCCCGCTTGAGGCTCGTCAGCCCGAGTGCGTCCCGCATCTTCCCCCACTCCTGCTGCCCCCGCCCCTGCGGCACCATCGCGTCCATCAGCCCGACCGTCGCCTCGACGTCCACGTACAGCACCGCGAACGCGTCCTTGCCGACCTGCGCCTGCGCCGCCTTGAACTTCGCCGACCCCGCCAGCGCGTCCGCCGGCTTTGCGTTCGCCGCGTACCCCGCGATCCCCGAGTGGATTGCCACCAAGCCGTTCGCCTCTTCCACCTTGATCTCGTACGGCGGCTTGGCGCCCTGGATCAGGTTCCGCAGCACGCCCGCGAACTGCGCCCCCTCCGCCCCCGCGTCACACAAAATCGCGAACTTGGGCGCCGGGTGCTGCTTGTTCGTCAGGTCGTACCCGCCGAAGTAAAACGCCGACGGGTTCCGCCACAGCGGCCCGCCCAGCGCCGACAAGATGCCCGTCACCTGGGCCGCCTGCGGGTCCTTCTGCCCGATCATCTGCAAAAACGCCGGGATCGTCTCGTTCACCAGCTTGGGAACGTCCGAGTCCTTCAGGAACCCTTCGAGGTGCGACCCGGCAAACCCCGGCCCGCCCTTTTCCGCCCCGCCCCACGCCACGTACATCAGCGCATCACCCGGCACCCGGTCCGCCAGCGGCTGCGCCTGCACCCCCAGCGCCGCGACCGCCACCACCACCCACGCCACGCACCGCGAAACGATGAGTCGAGTCGTCATGACCGAACCTCCTCAGGAAATGTTGTCCGTGAGGCACCTTACCGCCGCAGCAAGCGGTTGGAAATGGGAATCTCCCCCGATTCCACGCGCCCAACCCCGTCCACCGCGCTCCCCGCGCCGCACATTAAGGGCGTACTTAGCGCTCGCACCGAAGGTGCACGTGAGCGTCCGCAGAGCACACGGCGCTCACGCTCCGATGTCGCGTCGGATCATTTCCCAATACAAAACTGCGAGAACACCCGCCCCAACAGATCGTCCGCCGACATCCGCCCCAGCACGTCCCCCAGCGCGTCCAGCGCCTCGCGCAACCCGAGCGCCACCACCTCCGGCCCCAACGCCGCCGACTCGGCCACCCGCCCCAGCGCCGCCCGCGCCGCCTCGACCGCCGCCACGTGCCGGGCGTTGAGCGCCAGCACGCCGCCGACGTCGGCCCCGAACGCCATCTCGTCCAGCCGCGTACGCAGGTCGTCCATGCCGGCGCCGGTGAGTGCGCTGACCGTCAGCGCCAGCCCGGACGCGTTGCCGTCGAGATCCCACTTACTCGTAATGACCAGGTCGGGAGCGCGCGGAAGATCGACCGGCGCCCGCGCGTCGTCCACCGCGCGGACCAGCACCACGAGGTCCGCCTCCGCGACCTCGCGCAGCGCGCGCTCGCGCATCTGCCGCTCGATCGCGTCGAGCCCCTCCTCCCCATCGGGCGCACCCTCGTGCCTCACTGAAGTGAGCACGCCGGTCACACCGCCCGACCCCTCATCCCCCGACCCCCTCACCCCCTCCTCTCCTTCCGCAATCCCCGCCACGTCCACCACCACCACCGCGCCCCTCATCAACCGCACCCGCGCCGACAGCGCGTCCCGCGTCGTCCCCGCCACGTCCGACACGACCGCCCGCGCCTGACCCGCCAGCGCATTGACGAGCGTGCTCTTCCCCGCGTTCGGCCGCCCCACCAGCACGATCCGCGGCTCGGCCGACAGCCGCTCGAACCGCACGCTCTCCGCCAGAAGTTTATCGAGCGCCCCCGCCGCCTCGCCGCTCCGCTCCGCCACCTCCTCGCCCGCCACGAAGGTGACGTCCTCGTCCGAGAAGTCGATCCCGACTTCGACCAGCGCGAGCAGCGCCGCCAGGTCCTCCATCACCGGCGACAACCGCCGCGCCAGCTCGCCCGACAACAACTGCCGCGCCGCCCGCGCCTGCCGCTCCCCCGCCGCCGAGATCGTCGCCGCCACCCCCTCGGCCTGCGTCAAATCCAGCCGCCCGTTCAAGTACGCCCGCGCCGTGAACTCCCCCGCCTCCGCCGGCCGAGCCAGCCCCCGCCGCACGATCTCCTCGACGATCATCCGCCCCACGTGCCCCCCCGGCACGTGCAGCTCCACCGAATCCTCCCCCGTATAACTCCGCGGCCCCACGAACGCGTACACCCACCTCCATACCCCCGGCCACACCTTCGCCACCACCGCGCTCCCACCCGCAACCTCCCCCACATCACTCATCTCCCGCGCTATCCGAAGCGCCCCCGACCCACTCGCGCGCACCACGACCCGCGCCGCCCCCTCCTGCGCGGCACTGGCCATCGCGACGATCGTGTCACCCGCGTCCATCCCGAGCATTCTCGTTTAGCCGCGACCCGCAGGGCAAGCGACAGCGCCGCCCGAAGGCGAGCGCGGGCGCGGAGCAACCGCATCCGGGAGGGCGAGGCTCC
>DATHXE010000018.1:0-4189 GCA_035459845.1 Tepidisphaeraceae bacterium
CGCTGCGCCCCGAACGGGCTCGCGAACCCCGCCTGGCTCCAGACCTCCTTCCCCGCCGGGTCGAACTCCATCACCTTCCCCGTCCCCAGGTCGCATACAAGCGTATTGCCGTTGTCCAGCCGCGACGCGCTCCGCGGCGTGTGCAGATTCTCGATCTTCATGACCTCCCGCCCCGACGGATCCACTTCGACCACCGCGTTCGAGTTCTGCAGCGTCACCAGCGTGTTCCCGTTGTCCAGCCGCACCGCGTCGCACGGCCCGCCCGCCAACGTCACCTCCCACAGGATCTTCCCCGCGTCCGACACCTCCACCACCTTCTGCGCGTTGTTGCACGCGACCAGCGTCGCCCCCGAGTCCAGCCGCCGCACGCTCATCGGCCCGCCCGGGACCGGGATCCGGTTGATCGCCTTACCGTCGTGCCCGTACTCCACGATCGTGTTCGCCGAGTACAGCGCCACCAACCGGTGACCGTTCGCCAGCCCCTGCGCCGCCCACGGGCACCCGCCCTCTTCCGTCACGTTAAACGTCTCGCGCCCGGATGCGTCGAACTCGACGACCTCGTTCCGCGCGTACAGGCAGACCAGCGTCCGCCCGAGCTCCGCGTCAGTCGCCTTCAGCGGGTACCTGAGCGCGCACGTCTGTGCGTCCGCGGCGAGCCAATCCCGCCACGCACGCAGCGCCGACGCCTGCGCCGCCGGGTCTATCCACGCCACGTAGTCCGTCGTCCGACCGGTCAGCGCCCGCAGCGTCGTCGCGGCCGCGTTCCGCACCCGCAGGTCCGGCGCGGACAGCAAATCCACCAGCGCCGGCAGGCACGCCCGGTTCCCCACGTCCGCCAGCGCCCGCGCCGCCGCCAGCCGCACGCGCGGTTCGGCGTCCTCCAAATACGGTCGCACGTCCGATTCACATTTGATCTCCAGCACGCTCGCCAGCGCCCCGACCGCCGCGATCCGCGCCTCGAGCTTCGCAGACGCCGCCGCGCGCCGCAGCGCCGGCACGTCCGCCCGCGTCGCCGCCGCCCGCACCGCGTCCCGCGCCGCCGCCAGCACGAACTCCTCCGCGGACAGCGGCATCGCCTCCAGCACCGCCGGCGCGGCCCCCTCCACCTTCTTCTTCACGATCGTCCGGAAGCACGCCACCCCGACGGACGCGCTCGCGCTCCCCGTCGACCGCGCCGCGATCACCGCCCGCGCCCGGCTCGCCAGTTCGGTATCGCCCGACGCCGCCGCCGCCGCCAGGTCCTCCGCCGCGATCAGCGGCAACCCGACGAGCTGCCGCTGCGCCAGCTCGCGCTCCGCGAAGTCCGCCGCGCTCAATTTCTCGATCAGCAGCGCCGTCCGCACCCGGTTCCGCGCCGTCGGCTGCACCGACCGCAAGTAACCCACCAGCCCCTCCTTGTCCGCCCGGATCGCCTGCTCGGCCAGCAGCGCCGCGTACGGGTCATGGTCCACCGGCGGCGCAGGCGTCGGCGTCGTCACGTCATCGGGCGGCGGACAAACGGTGAAAGGGTCGCACGGCTGAGGGTCGGCAGTCGCGTCACCACCGTAGGACGGCGAGGCGATCGCGAGCGACAAGAGCACAGCCAGCGAGAACGAACGAGCGGCGCACGAAGAACGACAGGCGCGCATCGAAAGACCTCCGTCAGAACCAGCACGGCAGGCCGGGAGGCGCGCCGGGGATCGACAACAAGCCGGTTGACCGAAGGGACCCGAGAGATGCATTTGTCGTGCCAGTCCGGCTTGGCCGGGGTCGGGAAGAGCGGCAGGGCGGCGTTATCAGCGTCGCGGTGCAGGTTAGTGGGGCATAAATGACCAGCGCCCCCCATCTCACGATGGGGAACCAGGGGATGCGCCGCGACTGCGCGACACCGCGTCGTTCGGGCTGACTTTGCCGGATTCGCGGGCGGCCGAGCCCGGTTATCGGGTGTCAGAGGCCCGCGCCCGACGCCGTTCTTCAGATTGTTGGGACACCTCTCACGGCGTTCTCAGGCTCGGGCGTGCCGCGTAGCGCATTAGTTGTCGAGCACGCCTGCCGAACGTTGCATTCGTGCGATCCCGCGCAGGTCCGGGAATGAACGCCGCCGGTGTCGGGTTGATGGTGATGACATGACCGCGCTCAAGCCGATCATCCTGGGTTGGGACAGCTCGCCGGAGCCGATGGGCACCGTGCTGGGCGCCACCGAGCTCCGCGACGAGCGCGCCGTCGCCCGCCTGTTCGCCCGGGCCGCCACCTTCCGCGCCCAGGTCACCGCCCGCGGCTGGCGCTTCCTGATCGACCGCTACGGCATCGTCGGCCTCATCGAGATCAACCGCGAGATCGGGTGGTTCGATCCCGACGACGACGCCGCCGCGGCGGCGGAGATCCTCCGCACCGCCCGGGTCGCCGGCTACGACGCCACCCGCGGCGAGCTCGCCACGCTCGCCGAGCGCGTGTCGGAAGACGAGGGCTGACCCGGGCGCGCCGCGCGCTGCGGCTCCGGAATCGCCAGACGTTGAACGGCCGCGGGCTCGGCGGCGTCACGCGCGCCCGGCCCGCGTCGGAGGTCGGCAGGACATCCTCGGGTCGGACCAAGACCACGCGTGCGATCGAGCCACATCACCCACGGGACCAGTCCCGTGGGTTTTCATTGCGCCGCGTTCATCCCGCGGTTCGCAGCATCGTCACGTCCGGGACCCGGACGCGGTAAAGGCGACAATCGACCGGGCTCTCGCTACGCTCCTGCCCGTCCAATGCCCCTGATCCCCATCACCTCCCTCGACGACCCGCGCGTCGCCCCGTACCGCAACCTGAAAGACCGCGACCTCGCGCGCGAGGGCGGGCGGTTCCTGGCCGAGGGGCATTTGGTCGTCCATCGGCTGCTGGCGAGCTCTTTCGAGACCGAGTCGGTGTTCCTGGCCGACACGCGCGTCGCCGACAACCTGCCGCTGATCCCGGCGCACGTGCCCGTCTACGTCGCGCCCCCACAACTCGTCAGTGCCGTCATGGGCTTCAAGTTTCACGCCGGCGTCATGGCAGTCGGGCTTCGGGGGCCGTCGCCGACGATCGACGGGGTGATGCGATCGAAGGATGAAGGAGGAAGGATGAAGGATGAACAATCCGCAATCCGGAATCCGCAATCCGAAATCGGCTCCCCTTCATCCTTCATCCTTCCGCCTTCATCCTTAGTGACCTGGCTCATCGCACCCGACATCGAGAAGTCCGACAACCTCGGCGCGGTGATCCGCATCGCGGCGGGGTTCGGGTGCGCGGGGGTGCTGCTCGGCGAGCGGTCTTGCGACCCATTTTCCCGGCAGGCGGTGCGCGTGTCGATGGGGTCGGCGCTCGCGCTGCCGATCGTGCGGTCGGACGACCTGAAGCGCGACTTGGCGATCCTGAAGGAGCGGCACGACGTTCAACTCGCCGCGACGGTCTTGGCCGACGACGCCGAGCCGCTCGAGCCGGCGACCCGGCCGGCGCGCGTGGGGCTGCTGCTGGGGAACGAGTTCCACGGCCTGGCGGACGACGTCGTCGCGCTGTGCGACCGGCGCGTCACGCTCCCGATGTCGCTCGGGACCGACTCGCTCAACGTGGCGGTGGCCGCGGGGGTGTTCCTGTATCACTTCACGCGGATCGCTCGGGTGACGAACCCGTAACCGCGTCGTCGCGAGTCGACGTGGCGGAAGACATGGTCACCAAAGGTGACCATGCCGCTCACTCCACTCATGCTCGTACGTCGAGCGTTGGGTGTTGATCGGTGTCTTGTTTCCCCGTGCCCCCGCGCCCGCGTTGCTTGGGTCGCTCTTGCCCCTTGCCCGCCTCGTCGTCCTTCACCGCCCCGACGACGTCGACGCTCTCGACCTGGTGTTCCATCTCGTCGTCGCGCGCGGCGACGTTTCTGGACATCGCCTGCGTCCGCCGCACCTGGGCCGCCTTCTCGGCGGCATGGGCGCGCTCGACCTGCGACCCAGCGGCGACGTATCCCGAGAATGGGTTGATCGACGACATCGCTACCCCGTTTATCGGCTTCTTTGCGGGGGCGGATGAGGGCGGCCAGGTCCGATATACGACGACGCCCGCGAGTTGCCTCGCGGGCGTCGTTTGGTTTCTCTGTCGCTAAGCCGCAAGCGGCAGGCTTACCGCGGGTCGGTCGCGGCCTGCGTGGGTTCCTTGGGCATCAGGCTCGGGGGGATGATCTGGGCCGTCACCGTCT
>DATHXE010000019.1:0-3278 GCA_035459845.1 Tepidisphaeraceae bacterium
GGCCGTGACCTTTCGCAACCTCGGCTGGTCCGGCGATACCGTCCGGTGCGAGTCGCGCTCGGGGTTCGGGCAGGCCGCGGATGGGTACAAGCACCTCGCCAGGCACGTTGCCGATCTCAAGCCGAACGTCGTGATCCTGAATTATGGGTTGAACGAGTCGTTTGCCGGTCCGGGCGGCCTTGACGCGTTCAAGACCGAGTTTGCGCAGCTCCTCGATCTGTTCAACAAGAACGCCGCCGGGACGCAGATGATTGTCCTGTCGATCTTCGCCCAAGAGGACCTCGGCCGACCGCTACCCGATCCGGCCAAGCAGAACGAGAACGTCCGCCTGTACAACGCCGCGATGAAGCAGGCCGCCGAGAGCGCGGGCCACACGTTCATCGAGCTGTACGACCTTGCTGCCGCGTTCGGCAAGGCCAACTTGGGAAAGCGCTTTACAGACAACTCCATTCACCCCACGCCCGCCGGTCACAAGTTCTTCGGCGAGCAGGTCGTCCGCCAGCTCGGCCTGACCGTTCCCGAGAAGTGGGACGATCGGCTGGAACAGATCCGCAAGCTGACGGTTGAAAAGAACACGCTGTTCTTCCACCGCTGGCGGCCGCAGAACGAGACGTACATCTTCGGGTTCCGCAAGCGCGAGCAGGGGCGGAACGCGGTCGAGATCCCGCAGTTCGACCCGCTCATCGCGGAGAAGGAAGCGGCGATCGCGAAACTCCGGAAGAATTGAACCACGAAGCTCACGAAGGACACGAAGGGGTGTTTTGGTTGTGGTCAATCTGCTCGGCCATAACCTTTACCCGGTTCGAAAGAGTCCGAATCAATGGACCACGCGATCACCTCACTCCTGCGTTCTTCATTCCTCCCCTTCGTGGCCTTCGTGTGCTTCGTGGTTCCATCCGCATTTGCCCAGCCCGATCCGGAGGTCGAGCGGAGGTCGTTCCAGGTCGCCGAGGGGTTCGAGGTGACGCTCTGGGCGGCGGACCCGATGCTGGCCAAGCCGGTGCAGATGAACTTCGACACGGGCGGGCGGCTGTGGGTGGCGACGAGCGAGACGTACCCGCAGCTCAAGCCCGGGCAGGTTGCGGATGACAAGGTGCTGGTTCTTGAGGACACGACTGGCGCGGGCAAGGCCGACAGGACGACCGTCTTTGCGCGCGGGCTGCTGATCCCGACGGCCGTGCTGCCGGTCGGGCATGACGGGGCGTACGTGGCCAACTCGACGGAGATTTTGCACCTGCGGGATACGGATGGGGACGGGAAGGCGGATGAGTCGAAGGTGTTGCTGTCCGGGTTCGGGACGGAGGACACGCACCACATCATCCATACGTTCCGCTGGGGTCACGACGGCATTTTCTATTTCAACCAGAGCGTTTACATCCACTCGTACGTGGAGACGCCGTGGGGGCCGCGGAAGCTGCGGGCGGGTGGGACGTGGGCGTTTCGGCCGGAGACCCAGCGGCTGGAGGTTTTTACGCGCGGGCTGATCAACCACTGGGGGCACGCGTGGGATAAATATGGCAACTCGTTCCTGACCGACGGGGCGGGCGGGGAGGGGGTTAACTACGCGTTTCCGGGGGCGTGCTTCGTGTCGCTGAACGACCCGTCGCCGCGGGTCATCAAGTGACTGAACCCGGGCAGCCCGAAGTACGCGGGGGCGGAGGTGATCTCCGGCCGGCACTTCCCGGACGACTGGCAGAGCGATCTGATCACGTGCGACTTCCGCGCCAACCGCGTCGTGCGCTACAAGCTGTCGGACGACGGGGCGGGATTCAGCTCCAAGCTGATGCCGGACGTGATCAAGACGAAGGACAAGGCGTTTCGGCCGGTCGACGTCAAGATGGGCCCGGACGGGGCGCTGTACGTGGCCGACTGGTACAACCCGATCATCAACCACGGGGAGGTCGACTTCCGCGACCCGCGGCGGGACAAGACGCACGGGCGGATCTGGCGGGTGACGGCGAAGGGGCGGCCGGGCGTCGAGCGGCCGAAGATCAAGGGGCAGCCGATCGGGGCGCTGCTGGAGTTGCTCAAGTCGCCGGAGGATTACACGCGGCGGCAGGCGAGGTTGGAGTTGCGCCGGCACGATCGCAACGCCGTGTGGGAAGCGCTCGACCGTTGGGCGCTAGCGCTCCCCGATGATGCGACTGACCCGGTGAACGAGTTCGCGCGCCTTCAGGCGCTGTGGACGTATCAAACGCTCGACCTGCCATCCGCCCGCGTCCTCTGGCAGTGCGTGAAGGCGAAAGATCCGGGTGTGCGCGCCGCCGCGGCGCGCGTGCGGGGCGATTGGGTCGGCCGGTTCCCACCGCCCGCCGGCGCGCCGCCACGACTCGGGCAGAAGGTCGAGCCGGCGGAGTCGGGCGAGATCACGCACCTCAAGCTGCTCGCGGCTGACACCGAGCCGCGGGTGCGGTTGGAGGCGGTGCGGGCGTTGGCGAACGTGCGGACGCCGCGCGCCGTCGGGGTCGCGCTGGCCGTGCTCGACAAGCCGATGGACCGGTTCCTCGACTTCGCGCTCTACCTGACCGTCAACGAGTTGGCCGACGTCTGGCTGCCGGAGTTTCAGGCGGGGCGACTCAAGTTCGACTCGGCGAAGAAGACGGAGTTCGCGCTGAAGGCGATCCGCAACCCGGCGGCGATCAAGCCGCTCGTCGCCGACCTGAAGGCGGGGAAGGTCGCGGTTGAGAGCCGGAAAGAGGTCGCGGAGTTGATTGCGGGCGTCGGTGGCGCGGACGACCTTGCGGCCCTGTTCGAGGTCGCGCTCGCCCCGTCGACCGGCCCCCCGACCCGGGCCGCCCTGCTCGACGCGCTCGACCGCGCCGCACGCCAGCGAAACCTCAGGCCCAAGGCCGACGCCGCCCGCCTCGCGCCGCACCTCGAAAAGGACGCCGACCCGGCCGTCTTTTTCGCCACCGTCCGGCTGGCGGGATCGTGGAAGGCCAAGCCGCTCCAGGAGCGGATCAGGGCATGGGCCGCGTACCCGCCCGTGCCCGACGCGACGCGCATCGCCGCGATCAATTCCCTGGCCGACCTCGGCGACGCCGAATCGGTCCGCGCGATCGCGGCCGGCCCCGGAAGTCGCGCCGTCCGCGTCGCCGCCGTCGCCGCGCTCGTTCCGCTCGACGCCAAGGCCGCGGCGAAGCTCGCGATCCCCGCGCTCAACGCCGACCCGAACTCGCTGATCCCGAATCCCGCCGACGCCGACCCCACCCCCCTGCTCGCGGCGTTCATCAAGCGAAAGGACGGTCCCACGCTGCTCGGCGACGCCCTGCGCGCGG
>DATHXE010000020.1:0-1972 GCA_035459845.1 Tepidisphaeraceae bacterium
AGCCGGCTTCGCGATCAGCACCGTCCCGCTGGAGAAGGGGTTGCCCAAGGGCGAGTGGGCGACGCTATTCAAGGTGCCGGAGACACTCGCGCCGGCCGACCTCGAGGTCGATGCGCGCGGTCGCGTCTACCTGAGCGACCGGGCCGCGAACCACGTCTACCAGTTCGACGCCGCCGGCAAGCCGCTGCTCACGTTCGGCAAGCTCGACGTGCAGAAGCCCGGGACGTACGACCGCGACACGCTGATGGCCCCGGCCAAACTCGCGACGTGGACGGACGCAGAGGGCAAGGACCGCCTGATCGTCGTCGAGATGGCCGGTCCGAACCGCGTGAGCGAGTGGTCCGCCGACGACGGCAAGCTCGTGCGCGAGTTCATGTCGTACCAGACCAAATGCAACAGCGGGTACGCGATCGACCCGGCGGACGCGTCGCTGATCTACCTGCCCGGCCAGGACAACTGGCTGACGCGGTTCAAGATCGATTACGAGAAGCACACGTGGGCGGTGGACGCGGTCTGGCCGAACGTGGAAAGCGGGCAGCGCGGGGCGCTCGAGAAGCCGACCGCGGTGCGCGTGAACGGCAACCTGTACCTCGCGAGCGAGCGGTCGCTGGCGGTCTATCGCCTGGCGGGCGACCGGTGGCTCAAGTCGGCGGGCGTGATCATGAAGGAGAAGGCGGGGTTCCTCTGGAACGACGCCAACGGCAACGGCCGGGCGGACGATGACGAGCTTCGGCCGACCGAAATGCCCAAGGGCGTGATGACGTACCACGGGCAGAAGTGGCTGGCGGACCTCTCGTACATCGCGCCGGGACAGGGTTCGCGCGACGTGTGGCGCCTAGCGCCCGAAGGCTTCGACGCGCACGGCAACCCGGTCTTCAAGGCCTGGCAGAAGGTGCTGACCGACCCGATCTTCACGGCCCGCGTCGAAGGGAAGGCCGACGCGCTGCGCGGCGGGAACGAGCTCGCCGACACGTTCTCAAGCGACTGGATGCAGGTCGACGGGGGCGTCGCCGACGGGTTCTACGTCCAGGCGCGTGGGGGGAAGAATTTCACCGCCAACTTCGGCGCCCAGCACAAGATTTCCCGCTACGTGCCGGACGGCAAGGGCGGGTATCGGATCAAGTGGCGCGTCGGCCGGAGCGTGATCGACGGGTCGGGCGCGGCGGACGAGTTGCAGGGTGGGATGCGCTGCTTCAAGCCGATCAACGGCCTGCTCACAATCGTCGACCAGTCGCGCAGCGGGCTCCTGCTCTTCACCGAGGACGGCCTGTTCGTCGACTCGGTCTTCCCCAAGTCCGACAAGGAGAAGTCCGGCATCTACCAGCAGCCGGGCGAGTTCTTCGCGGGCACGATCTACCCGAATGCCGGCAACGGAAAGGTGTACTACGCGGCCGGCAAATACACCCCCCTGCTCTATGAGATGGAAGGGTGGTCGCTCGCGCAGAACCCGGTCAAGCCGCTGACGACGGTGCAGAACGAGGTGACGATCAGCGCCGCGCAGATCGCGAGCCCGCCCGAGCAAGCGCTCGCGCTGCGCGGCGGTGCGGGGACCGCGCCAATCGCGCGGTTCGCGCCGGCGCTGGGCGGGGCGTCGCTGGACGGGTCGACGGATGGGTGGGAGTCGGCCGAGCCGGTGAAGTTCGCGTCCGGCAAGCAGACGGTCGAGGTGCGTTCGCTCTACGACCCGGAGACGCTGTACTTGCGGTGGCACGTGCGTCTGGATCGGAAGTTCGAGGCCAAGCCGCTCCCGCAGCTCGAGCGGCTCTTCACGCACGACGTGGGCGCGGACACGGTCAGCTTCTTCGTCCAGGGCGACGTGAACGCGGAGCCCAAGGGCCCGGCGGTCGGGCGCCCCGGCGACGCGCGGTTCGTCTTCGGCCTGTTCAAGGACGGCGGGACCGTGCGGCCGGCGTATGTCGGGATGTACCCGCAGTTCGCGGGCGCGAACGCGCGCCCGCAGACATACCGGACA
>DATHXE010000021.1:0-3604 GCA_035459845.1 Tepidisphaeraceae bacterium
CGTCGGGATGGTCAGCAGTGCGCCCTACGGCTCGGCCGCGATTCTGCCCATCCCCTGGGTGTACATCGCGCTGATGGGCGCGCCGGGCCTGAAGCAGGCAACGCAGGTCGCGATCCTCAACGCCAACTACGTCGCCAAGCGCCTCGAGCAGCACTACCCGGTGCTGTACCGCGGGAAGAACGGGCTTTGCGCCCACGAGTGCATCCTCGACTGCCGCGAGTTCGAGCGCACGGCCGGCGTGAAGGTCGAGGACATCGCCAAGCGGCTGATGGACTACGGCTTCCACGCCCCGACGATGAGCTGGCCCGTCCCCGGCACGCTGATGGTCGAGCCGACCGAGAGCGAGTCGCAGGCCGAGCTCGACCGGTTCTGCGACGCGATGATCTCGATCCGCGAGGAGATCCGCGCGGTGGAAGACGGCAAGTCCGACCGCGCCGACAACCCGCTCAAGGGCGCCCCGCACACGGCCGCGGCGGTGACGGCGGACGCGTGGCCGCACAAGTACGGCCGGGAGCAGGCGGCGTTCCCGGCGAAGTGGGTCAAGGACCACAAGTTCTGGCCGGCGGTCGGGCGCGTGGATAACCCGTACGGCGACCGGAATTTGGTGTGCGCGTGTCCGCCGGTGGAGCAGTAACCCGCCCGCACAGACTGATACCTCAAACGCCCACGGAATTCGTTCCGTGGGCGTTTTCGTGTTTCGAACGCGCGTCCCACGCGCCGTTCGTTTAGCCGCGACCCGAAGGGCAAGCGACAGCGCCGCCCGAAGGGGAGCGCGTCCGAGTGCAAACCAGCGCCGGACACGGGTAAGGCCTTGAAGGCCGTACCCATGCCACGAGGGCGCCGCAATACCCGCTGCTCTCGCGCGTATACACCTCCAGAGAAGAACGCGTCGCGCAAATTCAATGCAAAGGGGCGTTCTTGCGGAGGCTCGTCATGGCGCTCGAATCCCTTGGTCGATGGGGACTGGCCCTCGCACTCCTGACCGGCCTCACCTCGCCCGCCATCGCCGACGACGCCAAATCCGCCGACCCTAAGCCCGCGACCGAGACCGCCAAACCCGACCCCATCGACTGGGACAAGGCCCGCGCCCTCCGCGCCCGCGAACAGCGCGGCGACAAACTGTCGGCCGAGGAACAGGCCTACCTCGACCGCGCCAAGGCGGCCCTCCGCGCGGGCGAGCGCCCCAACGCCGGCGCCGGGCGTCCCGCGCCCGCCGGGCGGAACGCCGGGGCGCCCGGCGAGGCCCGCGCCTCCACGGGCTTGGTCCCGCTCTCCGACGGCGGCGAGGCCAAGTACAAGAACCTTCCCCTCGGCCTCTACGGCGACGGCAAGTCCGACCCGCCCGCCGCCCACCTCGAGAAGGCGCTCGCCGCTGCTAAGCAAATCGTCCCCCTCGACGCCGACGGCAAGCCCGACGCCGCCAACGGCCGGGTCGCGCTGCTCTCGATCGGCATGTCGAACACGACGCAGGAGTTTTCGAAGTTCGTCGAGATCGCCAACGCCGACGCGCGGAAGAACCCGCTCGTGACCATCGTCGACGGCGCGCAGGGCGGCATGGATGCCGCCGACTGGGCCGACCCGCAGCGCGGCCCCGAGGTCTGGCGCCGCGCCGAGCAACGCGCGGCGGCGCTCAAGGTCACGCCCGCGCAGGTGCAGGTCGTCTGGATCAAGCAGGCGATCAAGGGCCCGCAGCGCCTGGGCGACTTCCCCGCCCACGCCGACGTGCTCCAGAAGCACCTGGCGACCATCGTCGGGCTGGCGAAGCAGCGGTACCCGAACCTCAAGCTCGTGTACCTGTCGAGCCGGACGTACGCGGGTTGGGCGCAGTCCGGCCTGAACCCCGAGCCGTACGCGTACGAGTCCGCGTTTTCCGTCCGCGGGCTGATCGGCCAGCAGGTCGCGGGCGACAGGGGGTTGGCGTACGGCGACGCCCCAGTGCTCCTCTGGGGCCCGTACCTGTGGACCGACGGGACCAAGGGCCGGGCCGCCGACAAGGTCACGTGGGAACAGGCCGACACCGCCCGCGACGGCACGCACCCGAGCGACTCGGGCCGGCGGAAGGTCGCGGATATGCTGCTGAACTTCTTCACGACCGACCCGACTGCCAAAGGCTGGTTCCTCAAGTAAAACCTCCGATCCAACGAGTCGCCTCGATTGCGATACGTTTCGCAGGGGAACAACCGGAGCCACTGCGCCCATGACCACCCGCCTTTCCCGCCGCACGTTCGTCGCCGGCTCGCTTGCCGCCGCCGGCCTCCCCGCGATCGCCACAGCCGCCGCGCCGCCGCCCGCCAACCCGAACGAGATCGCTTTCTTCTTCGTCAGCGACTCCCACGCGCTCGCGCTCAAGGATGACCCGGCCAAGATCGACCCCGCCTCCGCGCTGGTCACCGGGCGGCTGATCGACGTCCTCAACGCACTCCCCGGCACCGCGATCCCCGCCGGCGCCGGCGGCGGAACCGTCGGCGCCCCGCGCGGCGTCATCCACGGCGGCGACATCATCGACTCGGGCGACAAGGCCGGCCAGCCCTTCGTCGCCATGCAGAAGACCGAATTGTGGTACTACAACGCCGAGTTCGGCCTGACCGGCGCCGACGGTCGCCTGAAGTACCCCGTCTACGAAGTCCACGGGAACCACGACTCGCCGTCGGGCGCGGGCTTGGCGATTGAGGAGATCAAGCGCCGCAACAAGACCCGCCCGGGCCTGGTCGCCACGTCGTCCAACGGCCTGCACTACGCGTGGGACTGGGGCCCCGTCCACTTCGTCAACCTCGGCATCGTCGTCGGCACGTCGCCCAGGACGATGCGCAAACGCCGCTACAACCCGCTCGGATCTCTCGACTTCCTCGTGGCCGACCTGAAGGAAAAGGTCGGCGATTCCGGCCGCCCGGTCATCGTCACCCACCACGTCGACGTCGCGCGCTACGGCCAGCTCCCCGACAATCCCGACGGCCCGTACGACAACAAGGAATGGGACCCGGTCGACGTCCACGCGTTCTACGACGCGCTCAAGCCGTACAACGTCATCGCCGTGCTGTACGGCCACACCCACGCCCGCGCCGTCTTCAAGTGGGACGGCTCGTCGACCAAGGCTGGCGACGCGGGCCTCGACGTCTTCAACGTCAAGGACTCCGCCCACTTCAAGGGCCCCAAGCACACCTTCTTCTACTTCCACCTCGACCTCGCCGCCGGGCGGATGACGGTGCGCGAGTACGCGACGCCGGACAAGTGGGTGACCGCCACGTGGACGACGCAGACGTGGACGAAGTCGATCAAGGTCGGGAAGGCGTAACCCCGGCGCATGCGCGCGTTTGCTTTGCGGACGCATTGCGAAACCGCCCTATTTTTCAGTTGCACCGGCCCGCGAGTCGATATAAGCTTTGCGACATAAAGCTTATGCCTTACTCGACCCTCTCCCCGCGCGCCCAGACCCACCGGTTCCTCCTCGACCACGCCTTTTACCCCGTCGCGGCGTGCACGGCATTTTGCGCCGCGATGCTCGCCGGGCGGTACGCCGTCTCCGGCACGCGCCATTACGGCTTTCTCGCGTGGAACCTGTTTCTCGCCTGGCTGCCGTACCTGCTGGCGCTCTGGGCCGTGTCGC
>DATHXE010000022.1:0-1956 GCA_035459845.1 Tepidisphaeraceae bacterium
CCGGAAAAGGTTGCCCGCTTTACCCCTGCGGCATGCGCGGACCGGCGGCGCAACCGTTGCGGGCGCCCCGATCCATCCAACCCTCCCTGTCAGGGGTCCGTTCGAGCCCAATAGGGTGTGGACCGGCCGGGGGTGACTTTAAGTTAAAGAGTGCTTTCGGAGACACCCGATGAGTCCTTTGCGAACCCGCACAAGCTTTTTTATCGGACGGAACGTCTCGGCCACCCGCTTCGGCGGTTTATCGGACGATCCGTCCAATCAAACTTGACCGGGTCGCACGCGTGCCGCTCGGGGTCGGGCGGCCTACGCGTGCGAATCGTAAGTCTCTCGCATCGTGGGTGACAACGTGAACACAAGTCAGCGTCAGACGTCGCGCACCGGTCGGTCCGGGCCCGCACTTCGCCCGGTCGCGGCCGCGCGGAAGCCTGCTTCGGCCGCGCCGCGCGGCTACCAGGCGCCGCGCCGCGGGCTGGTCGTGTTCGGCTCGCTGATCGGCGTGCTGGGCCTGACCGGCGTCCTCCTCCGCGCCATGCAGACCCCCCTCACCGCCGACGCCGCCACCACGACGATGCCGTCGTACGGCGCCGTGCCGGACCCCAGCCGCGCGCTGCTCGCCGTGTTCAACACGCGCGTCCCGGCGCCGGCCCACCGGTGGAAGGCCGTCTACGTCCACCACACCCGCACGACCAACGGGTCGGCCGCCCTGCTCGCCCAGGCCGGGCTCGGCGGCGACCACTTCGTGATCGGCAACGGCCAGGGCGCGCTCGACGGCGAGATCCAGTTCACCGACCTGTGGGACCGCCAGCAGCCCGGCACGCCCGCCGCCGGCGCCGCCAAGGTCGACCCGAACTGCGTGTCGATCGCGCTGGTCGGTGATTTCGATCACGCCGCCCCGACCCCCACTCAGCTCGCCCGTCTTGTGCAGCTCGTGCAGACCCTCCAGGAACGCCTGCACGTGCCCGCCAGCCAGGTCTGGATGTGCGACTACGCCAACTCGCCCGTCGGCGTCGGCAAGTTCTTCCCGATCAGCGCGTTCCAGGGGCAACTGCTCAAGTAACCGATCGATCGATCCACTGATCTACGAAGACCGGGCCTCGGGTCCGGTCTTCTCGTTTTTCCGGTCGCGCGCGTGCCCGTGTGCCGCGTGTCGTCGAGAGGTAAATCCCCGCACCGGGAACAACTTGCTATTCCCCTATGTTTGGCCTACTTTAAGGCCGGGGGCCGGACGATGGGGTTCGGGTTCGCGCGAGCGGGAGTTGCATGGGACAAAAGCTGCTTCAGTACGAGGTTCTCGAGCGCCTGGGGGAGGGCGCGCGGAGCGTGATTTACGCCGTCACCGACCCGACGACGCGGCAGTCCTTCGCGCTCAAGCACGTGATCCGCGCCGAGGACAAGGACATCCGCTTCATCGAGCAGATGGAGACCGAGTACGAGGCCAGCCGCCAGTTCAACCACCCCAACCTCCGCCGCTCGTTCGAGTTGAAGATCGTCAAGGCGATGATCTTCAAGGTCAAAGAGGCCTACCTGGTGATGCAACTCGTCGACGGCAAGCCGCTCGACGTGCGGACGCCGACCGCGATGCTCGACATCGTCGACACGTTCGTGCAGGCCGCCCAGGGCCTCAAGGCGATGCACCAGATGGGCTGGGCTCACTGCGACATCAAGCCGAACAACATCCTCCGCAACGACCGCGGCCACGTGACGGTCATCGACTTCGGGCAGAGCTGTAAGATCGGGACGGTCAAAGAACGCATTCAGGGGACCCCCGACTACATCGCCCCCGAGCAGGTCAACCGCAAGCCGATCAGCCAGCAGACCGACGTGTTCAACCTCGGCGCGACCATGTTCTGGGTGCTGACCGGCAAGAACATCCCGACCCTGTACACGGTGAACAAGAAAGGCGAGCACAGCTTCCTGCTCGACAGCCGGTTCGATTCGCCGTCGGACATCAACCCG
>DATHXE010000023.1:0-8718 GCA_035459845.1 Tepidisphaeraceae bacterium
GCGTCGTAAGCGGCGAGCGTGCCGTCCCAAGTGCCCGTCAGGACGTGCTTCATGCCCGGGACGAACGCGACGGCCGTCACGCCGCTGTCGTGCTTCGGGAGGGTGCGGACGGGTTTGCCGGCGGCGAGGTCCCAAAGGACGGCGAGTTGGTCGTCGCCGCCGGTCAGGAGGAGCTTGCCGTCGGGGCTGAGGGCGAGGGCGGGGATCCAATCGCCGCCGTGGGCGGGGAGGGTGCGCGACGAGTCGTCGCGGGCTGCGGTCGCCGAAACGGGGGGCTTGGGCTCGGCGGCGCCCGTCGTACCGGGCGCACAGACGAGCGCACAGAGAACCGCAGCAGCGCGAGCCGGATAAATGAGACGGGAGGACGTGGACCGCTGCGATCGCATGGGTTCAACCGCGCGACTTCACGTTCGCGGCTAGATTCTTCGCTGCGCTCAGGATGACGGAGTCGGCCGATCGAGCGAGATCGCGGGACGCAATGCGGCGAAGCCGCGGGCGGCGGCGGCTACGGCGGCGGCAGTGAACGGACGCGTTACGCGACCAGCTCGGAGATCGTCCCGTTGCTCTCCTTGAACGCCTGGACCGGGCAGCCCATCTGCTGGAGGATCGTCAGGTAGAGGTTCGAGATCGGCTTCTCGTCGGTCTTCCAGCGGAGGTGCTGGCCGTGCTTGAAGCCGAGCTTTGAGCCGCCGGCGAGGAGCATGGGGAAGCTCTTGCCCGAGTGGCTGCTGACCTGCGACCCGCCGAGCATCAGGACGGTGTGGTCGAGGAGGGTGCCGTCCTTGCACTGGATCGCCTTGAGCTTGTCCATCAGGCGGGCGAGGCAGGCGGTGAACATCTGGTCGCGGGCGGCCAGGACCTTCGCGTCCGCGCCGTCGCCGCCCTGCGAGCCCTTGTGGTGGAAGTCGTGAGCGCCGCGGAGTTGTCCGCCGGCGGCCTTGGCCCAATCCTTGTACTCGTTGTAGTTCGGGCCACCCTCGCCGCCGAGCACCTGCGTGACGACGCGGGTCATGTCCGTCTGGAACGCGAGCGCGATCAGGTCGGTCATGAGCTCGACGTGCTCGCGCATCGACTGCTTGCCCGACGGCGCCTCGAGGCGGACCCCCTTCTCGTCGAACTGCGGGCGGCCGCGCTCGAGCAGGTCGCCGCGGTCGCCGAGGCGCTTTTCGACCTCGCGGATGGCGTCGAGGTATTGATCAAGCCGGTGGCGGTCGCCATTGGCGAGGCGGTCCTTGAACACCTTGATGTCGCCGACCGCGGTGTCGAGGACGCTCTTGTCGAGCTCGACGCGAGCCTTGGCGTCTGCGAGTTGGCGGGCGTCGGCCGGCGGGAACAGGCGCTCGAACACCGTGCGGTAGTCCGCGATCGCCGGGATGTCGACGCCCAGCGCGTTGCGGCTCAGCGTCGACGTGCCGACGCCGTTCGTCCACGAGAGGGCGAGCGACGGGAGGTAGGTCGGCCCGACGTGCTGGGCGGCGACCTGGTCGAATGAAACCGTGTTGGTGATCGCGCCCGGCGTGAGGTTGATGTTGTGGCCGGTCAGGAAGTTGTAGGGGTGGACGTGTCCCGTGATCCGGCCTTGGATGTGCGACAGCCCGGTCAGGACGCTGAAGGCGTCGCGGTGCTTTTCGAGCGGCACGTGCGAGGGTGCCAGGGCGAAGTTGCGGCCGGCCTCCTTGGGAAACCACGCGCCGGCGGCGATCCCGCCCGGGATGTAGAAACACGCCAGGCGCGCCGGGTCGGACTTCCCGGCCGCCGCGGCGAGCGTCTTGCCGCCCATCGCCTCGAGGAACGGGAGGGCGATCAGTCCGCCCAGTCCGCGGAGCGTGGCACGGCGGCTGATCGGGACGGGGCGAGAGAACCAGGGCGACTTCATCGATCGTCTCCTTTTCATCACCGGCAGTGGCACTTGAGTGCCACTGCTTCAGACACTTTCATCGCGTCCGCGTTGTCCGACACGTCACTCCCCAAGGAATATCTTCGACCGAACCAGGCCCTTCAGCAGGTCGCGTACCATGTACCCGGCGGGCTTCTGCTCGGCCATCAGGCGGCGGATGCCCGCCAGATCATCGACGTCCGGCAACCGCCCGGCGCCGTAAATCACCCACCCCTTGAGCAACCCGCGGACGACGTCGTCCTGGTAGTTCCTGGCGATCAGCTGCCGGAACTCGGGCCAGCTCTCGAACGCCTCGCCGCGCGGGAGCTTCCCCGCGGCGTCGACCGGGCGCGTCTTGCCGGCGCCCTTCCAGGCGATCTTCCCGTCGATCTCGTCGCGCGCGTACTTCTCGTGCTCGACGTCGCGCCAGCGGCCGGAAAGGTCGAAGTTCTGGAACGCGAACCCGAGCGGGTCCATCTTCTTGTGGCAGACCGTGCAGTTCGCGTCGGCCTGGTGCTGGACGAGCAGCTCGCGGAACGACTTGCCCTGATTCTTCCCGTCGGACGGGACGAGCTCGGGCACCTCCAGCGGCGGCGGCGGCGGCGGGTCGTCGAGCACGTGCCGCAGCGCCCACGCGCCGCGGTAGATCACCCAGTTCTCCCCCATCCAGCAGAGCATGGACTGGATGCCAGCGTGACTCAGGATGCCGCCGCCGCGCGGGTCGTCCTTGCGCAGCACCACCTTGCGGAGCTCGCCGCCGATCATGGGCGGGTAGCCGTAGTGGCGGGCGAGGATGTCGTTCATCAGCGCCCAGTCGCTCGACACGAGCTCGGCGGCCGGGCGGTTCTCCGTTAAGAGCGTGGCGACGTACCGCACCGTCTCGTCCTTCATCGACGCCTTGAGGTGCCGGCCGAAGCGGAAGTCCTGCTTGCGGATGTGGTCCATGACCAGCGTGATCGGCTGGTCCATCTCGAGCCACTGCGTCACGAACGGGCGGAGGAAGCCGCCCTCGGCGCGCGGGTCGGCGAGCAGGCGGTCGACCTGGGCGTCGAGCACGGCCGGGTCGCGCAGCTTCCCGGCCGCGGCGAGGCGCCGCAGCTCGTCGTCCGGCGGCGCCCCCCAGAGCATGAAGCTCAGGCGCGACGCCGTCGCATACTGCCCCGCGGTCGGGTCGCCCGCCGGCGGGAGGTAGCGGAACCCCCCGCTCATCAACACCGACTGGAACGCCGCCCGCAACGCGTCGTCGAACGACAACCCGTCCTTGCGCAACTTCGCGTACAGCACATTGAACCGGTCCAGCTCGGCCGCCGCCACCGGCCGCCGCCACGCCCGCTCGGCCCACACCGCGATCAACTTCCGCGCGCTCTCCGCATTGTCCCCGATCGGCCCGAGGTCGACCTTCCAACTCGCCGGAGGCCACTGCGCGACGTGGTCGGCCTCGAGCTCCGCGCTCAGGACCATCACGAACGGCACGGGCCGCTTGTCGTGCGGCAGCTTGCGGTCGTACCGCGGGCGGTACAAACCCACCCCGCCGGGCACGACGTCCTGCGGGCGGTCCGGCTTGACCTCGGGCTCGTCGTTCGGGAAGCCCTCCACGGCGTACGGCACCTCGACCCGGCTGGCGAGCGAGAGCGACACGCCCTTCGAGCTACTCGGCAGTTCGTCGAGCTGCGCCTCGTACACCAGTTCCTGGGGCTTCTCGAGGGTGCCGGTGACCTCGCCGTAGTCGAAGTCCTGCCCGCCGAACTCGACCCACAGGCGCGGGTTGGGAAGGTTCGGGAAGGGCTTCACGGCGGCGACCCGGAGCCTAACGCGGGCGATCGCGCCGCCGTCGGCCGGGATCGGGAAGTACGTCTTGGTCGACTCGCGGTCGCCGAGCCAGCTCGGGTCGAGCGCCAGGCCCGGTGGCTCTTTGCCCGGGCGGGGCTTGCCCGGCCGCTTGCCGGCCGGGTCAAGCAGGGTCTCGAAGTGCCGCTTGGGGTTGTCGGTCTCGGCGGGCTTGAACGCGACCGGCTGGCCCGGCGCCGGGTCGAGGAAGCGGATCCCGTCGACCGCCCGGCGGGTGATCTTCATGACGGTGGAGACCGAGTCGGCCGCGTCCTGGAGCGCGTCGGCCCCGGTGTCGAACCCGCCCACCTTGCCGTCGCCGGGGATGCTCAGCGTGTAGTCGACGGACAGGCCGGTGACGTCCCGGAGGGCGGCCGACAACTCGCGCCGGTTCAGCCGGCGCGTCCCGCCCGTCCCGGCCACGCGCCGCGCGTCCCCCGCCGCGGCCTCGATCCACGCCAGCAGCGCCTGCCGCTGGTGCGCCGTCGGCTGCGGCGCGTGGTCGGCGGGCGGCATCTCGCCCGACGCGATCTGCTCGTGCATCTTCGCCCACAAGTTTCGATCTTCGATCCGGTAGCCGGCCAGCTGGTCGTAGCGATGACCGGCCTTCTGCTTGGCCGGCCCGTGGCACTCGATGCAGAACTGCTGGAGCACGGGGCGGGCGATCTGCGCGAAGTCCCCGCCCGCCGGCGGCGCGGCCGGGGCGGCCGGGGGCGCGCCAGAGCCCACGCCGGTTGCCACGGCCCCGATCAGCGGAATCAGGAGAATGCGTAAAATCTGGGAAAATCTCATCGTGCGGATGCCAAAACGGACCGTGCGCGCGCGTCGCCGGAGCGTCCGGCACTATTAACGTTCCCGACCCGGCCCAAACCTGACACGCGCCTCGCCCGACCGGCGAGTACGCTGCTTACGATACCCGTTCAACGGTCGATCCGATGCACGAGTTTCGCAGCGGAAGGTCGCTCACATGATCGCTCGCGATCACCACGGCCCTGCCGCCCACTGGCCGGCCGACCGGTACGGGTTACTCCCGCGGGTCGTCTCGCGCCCCTCAGCCCTTACCATGCCTGCCGGCGGCGGCGGGCGAGCAGGCCGATGGCGGCGGCGCCGAGCAGCCCGAACGTGCCCGGCTCGGGCACCGGCGCCACCACGACGTCGAACGTCTGCGTCCCCGAGCCGAGGCTGCCGACGTACGTCCGCTGCGTGAGCAGGTTCGTTAGGTCCGTTTCGGTCAGGTCGGTGGGCAGGACCACGCCCAGATCGAAGGTACCGCTAAAGCCCGTCGCGGTCAGGTCGGTGTTGGAGATTTCCAGCCCGGTGCTCTTCTTCGTGAAGTTGTCGAACGGCAGGTTCGCGCCGGTGACGAAGTCGGTGCCGCCCGCGGCGTTCTTCAGCACGAAGTTCGTGATCACGGCGCCGGCGGCCTCGCCCGCGTCCAGGATGAGGTGGCCCGTCGCCGGGTTGTACACCAAGTTCGCCTTCGACGGGCTGTCGAAGGCGGCCATGGGCTGGTCGTTCGCGACGAGCGTCGCGTTGAACGCGCCGAACACGTCGCCGAAGTCGCCGTTGTCGACCACGCCGCTGTTGTCGCTGTCACCGTCGGCCCAGGTCGCCCCGGTCTTGTCGAAATTCCCGAACACCGTGCCGAAGTCGCCGTTGTCGACGACGTTGCTCCGGTCGACGTCCGCCCGGTGGAATTCGCGGAGGGCGAACTTCCCGAACCCGAGCTGGTGGTTCTTATTGGCATCGACGGCCGTGCCGTCGGCTTCGCCGTGGTAGACCGACCCGTCGGCGTACGTGACCGCCGCGAACCCGCTCGCGAACGCCAACCCCGGCCGGGCCGCGGTGACCGTCGCCGTCGTGAAGCCCGCCAGCGGCGCCTCGGTCCGGCCTGTCTCCGCGCCGCCCGCGTCCTTGGTGACGGTGACCTTCTTGATGCCGCCCATCGTCAGGTCGCGCGTGCCGTTCTGGCCGCCCACGTTGTTCAGCGTCGTCCATTCGACGTTCAGGTTGAAGTTCGCAACGTCGTTCGTGCGGATCACGGCCTCCTGGTTGAAGATCGTGCCGAGGATGCCCGAGGTGTCCTCGGCCGAGCGGTTGGTGGAGCCGGTCGTCGCCGCCGACGTGACCTTCACCGTCCGGCCGTAAAGGCCGTTATACTTGTAGGTGCCGACGTCGGCCGCCGAGTTGGCCGGGTCGACGCCCGCCTGCACCGTCAACGTGTTGGTGCGCCCCTTGAGCTGATTCGCCTGCGGGTCGCCGCCGTCGAGCGTGGTGGCGTTCTTCGTGTTGAAGAGATTGGCGAACTGAATGCCGGCGCCGTCCGCGTCGGTCAGTTGGACGACCGTCTTGTAAAACTCCTGGCTCGACGCGGCCGCCGTCGCGAAGGTCGACCACTCCATCACGAACACCTTGTCGGTGAACGCGACGCCGCCGGACGGCGCGACCGCCCGGGTACCGGTCTGGAACACGCCCTGGTCGCCGGCGGCGCCGAAGGTCAACACCTTCCCCGTCGGGCTGCCCACGCTGGCCGCCAGTTCGGTCGAGGTCGGCGCGTACAGGCCGATGCTCGACGTCCCGCTCGGCGTCCACCCCGATGCCGACCCGGTCGTGTAATTCTCGTTGACCAAGTCGAGCGCGCCGGCGGGCCCGCCGATTGCTGCGGCGGCCGCTGCCACCGTCATGCTCAACGTCCACTTGTTCGCTCTGCTCATCGCCCAACCTCCGGAGAAATGAAAGATCGCTCAAACCCTCAAGACGTGATCGAGACCCGCCGCCGTCCCTCGCCGCGTCGCGAGCGCGCGACCCGCAGGGTTCCGGACCATCCGCTAGACATGCCTGCTTCGATCCGACCCGTATTTCGGGCGACCCGCGCCTACTGCGCCGCCACCTTCCACTTGGGCAAGGGGACCGTGACGTTATTCGTCACGTTGTTGTATTCCGTCGTGTTCCAGACCTCGCTCGCGACCCAGTTCGCCACGTCGATCGTGTCGGCGTGGCCGTCGGCGTACACGAAGTTCGCCGTCCCGCCCTTCTTGTGCCGGGCGCTCACGCCCCACTGCTGGCTGTTCGGGCTGTGCCCGTATAGGCCGTCGGCGATCAGCCACACCTCCGACGACTTGCGGATCGCCGTCACCTTGTGCAACTTCCACTTGCTCGGGTCCGTCGGGCTCCCGCCGTCCTGCGGGATCCGCGGCATCGGGAACGCCTGGCTGTTCCACGACCCGTTGGCGACGTACCAGATGTCCAGCGCATTGCCCGTCTCCGGCGACACGGTCCGCCAGAACCCCTTGAGCCAGCCGTTGGTGATGCTCGGCCGGGGGCTGCCCCAGATCAGGTTGAACCCGTTGAAGTCCTCCCCGCTCGGGCACCGGAAGACGCTGTTCCCGTCCGACGAGTCCGCGGTCGACGCCGCGCCGGACGAGTCGTTCTGGCGCGGGCCGGTCAGGTAGCCGAAGTCGACAAGGATCGTCCCCCACGAGTGCCGGTTCGAGCCCGGCGTCGGCGCGGCGTTGCTGTACGCCATCGGCGGGATGTACCCCTTGTGGTCCACGGTGTACTGCACCATGCCCATGCCGATCTGCCGGAGGTTGGACAGGCAAGTGGTCGCCTGGGCCTGCTCGCGGGCCTTGCTGAGCGCGGGGAGCAGGATCGAGATCAGCAGAGCGATGATGCCGATGACCACGAGCAGTTCGACGAGCGTGAACGCGGCGCGCCGCCGCTGCCGCACGGGGCACGAGATGGATTGGAATTCCGGCTTCAAGGGCACAACACCACTCCCGCTTCCCTCACCGCACCGGGCTGCCTCGACGACCGACCGGCACGTTCCGCGACGAACTACGGACCACCCACGAACCGACCGGGGGTGCCCGCCACACAAATCTCTCGCTGTTATGTACGAGCGCGAATCGGGTTCGTCAGAGGCCCCGTTGAGGCAGTGCCCATGTATTTGCAAGTCTATTTCATACAACAACTTAGGAATCACGAACGGAGCTCTGCTTAACTTGAGCGAATTGCGTCACTCAGAATCCATCCTTAAATGATCCGTAAAGGGTGGGGTGCCCCGCTTTATTGTGGTGTACCGCAATTGCGGCGTTTACTTATCCCGAACAAAGTAGCTCGTTCGGAGATGGGCCGAGGTGTTGACCCGGCGGATTTCGCCCTCGGCTTCGAGGACCCCCAGATCGCGGGTCGCGGTGGCGGGCGCACAGCCCATCAGCGCAACGACCTGCGCGCGCGTGAGTCGGCGGTACTCGTCGAACAGGCGCAGGAGCCGGCGGCGGCGGCCGACCGTCCCGCGGTCGGCTCCAATCCCGGACGGGGCGGGCGCGGCGGCGGGGGCGAACGGGGAGGTGGCAGCGGTGCGGAGTTGCTCGAGGGCCATGGCCCACAGTCGGGCGGCGTCGTACGCGGACAGTTCGAGCGCGAACTGGAGTTGGCGGGCGACATACCCGGGGTAGTCGGGGAGGACGGCGGCGAGCGCCCGCGCGAAGGCCCCGGCCGCCCCGGCGCGGTCCCCCTCCTGCCAGCACAATCGCGCCCAAAGGATCCGGTATCGGGCCTTGCTCCGGTCCGGGTCGTCGCGCTCGAGGATGCGGCGCGCCAGCGGCGCCCGCCCCGTCGCCAGCCCGGCCTCGATCAGCAGTTCGTTCGCCCGGGCGCCCCAGAGCGGGTGGTCGAACCGGGTGGCGCGGCTGAGGACCTCGGCGGCGTCCCACACGCGGTCCAGCTCGCGGGCGGCCATCGCCCGCAGGCCGCGGAGCGCGGCGACGTCAACCTCGGCGACCTCGGTCGAGCCCTGTGAGGAGCCGGCGCGCGGCTCGGCGTCCTCGGCGAGGCGGTCGATGACGGCGTCGGCGGTGGAAAGCTGCCCGAGGCGGATCAGGAGTATCGCCTCCAGGACGTCGGCCTCCTTGCGGCGCCGGCGGCGGACGTCGGCCGGGAGCGCGCGGAGTTGTGCCAGCCCCTCCTCGAACCGCCCGCTCAGCTCGAGCACGGCGACCTCCGGCAGTTCC
>DATHXE010000024.1:0-2042 GCA_035459845.1 Tepidisphaeraceae bacterium
TCGCTGATCTACCCCGGCCTCGGCGCGGTCGTTACGAAAGAGTTGCCCGGTGCGCCGGACCTGCCGCCGTACGTCGCCGTCCCGTCGACGCCACAGAAGGCGGGGTACCTCGGCGTCCGCCACGCCCCGCTCCAAACCGCCGCCGTTCCCAAGCCGGGCGAGCCGTTCAACGTCCGCGGGATCTCGCTCGCCAACGGCCTGACCGTCGCCGACTTCGAACGCCGCCAGAAGCTCCTGGCCGACCTCGACACCACCTTCCGCGGCGCAGAGAAGGATTCCAAGCTCCTAGACGGCCTCGACCGCTTCGCCCAGCAGGCGTACGACATGATCAGCTCCCAGCGCGCCCGCGAGGCGTTCGACACCAGCAAGGAAAAGCCCGAGTCGGCCGAGCGGTTCGGCGCCGGTGGGTTCGGCCAGAGCTGCCTCCTCGCCACGCGCCTCGTCGAGGCCGGCGTCCGCTTCGTCACCGTCACCTTCGGCGGCTGGGACACGCACTCGGGCAACTTCAAGAGCTGCAAGGAAAAGCTTCTCCCCCAGCTCGACCAGGGCCTGGCCGCCCTCTTCACCACGCTCGCCGAGCGCGGCCTGCTCGATTCCACCGCCGTCTACGTCACCGGCGAGTTCGGCCGCACCCCCAAGATCAACGACAAGGCCGGCCGCGACCACTGGCCCCGCGCCATGTTCTCCCTCCTCGCCGGCGCAGGCATGAAGGGCGGCCAAATCATCGGCGCGTCCGACAAGCACGGCATGGGGCCTGATTCGCAGGCCATCGCGCCGGACCAAGTCGCCGCGTCGTTCTTCCACGCGCTGGGGATCGACCACAAGAAGGAATACCACACGCCGACGGGCCGGCCGGTCATGCTGGTGCGCGAGGGAAGCGTGCTACCGGAATTGTTCTAATCAGCCGCGCCGCGTAGCGCCCGTCATCCCGAGGTACTCCGAGGGATCTAGCCCCGAACGTCGAGGCCCTTTCGCCAACGTCAACGCGTCCGTGAACTGCCGGCCAGATCCTTCGGGGTACCTCAGGATGACGGTCGGACGCCCCACACCTGATCGATTCGCCATGTCTATCCGACGCTCACTCATCGTCGCCGCCCCCCTGCTCGCCGCCGTGACCGGCGTCTCGCTCCTCCGCGCCGCCGACCCACCGCCAGCGCCCCCCCAATCCCACGCCTTCACCTTCCGCGACGTCGGCGACGATGCCGGCCTCTTCCCCCACGTCGCCGGCATCCGCGGGCACGCCGCCGGATGGGGCGACGTCGACGGCGACGGCCTGATCGACCTCTACGTCGGCGCCTTCTACGCCGAGGGCTCCAAGGCCAACCAGTTCTTCCGCAACCTCGGCAACGGCAAGTTCAAACTCGACGACCAGAAGATCCTGCGCCTCGAAGGCCGCCCGACCGGCGCGCTCTTCGCCGATTTCGATAATGACGGCGACCTAGACCTATACGTGTCGTCCATGTCTAAGACCGCCAGGCCCGCCGGGCCCAAACCCGGCTCCGTCGCCCAGCCCGCGCTCCGCGGCTGCGCGCTCTTCCGCAACGACGGCAACGGCAAGTTCACCGACGTCTCAGAGGGCAACCCCGCCTGCCCGCCCGCGTTCGGCGGGCGTTCCGCCACCGTCCTCGACTTCGACGGCGACGGCCTGCTCGACCTCCTCGTCGGCGAAGACCCGTACAAGGGCTACAACGGCTCGACCACCCGCGCCGCCCGTTTGTTCCGCAACAAGGGCGACCTGAAGTTCGAGGACGTCACTGCCACCGCCGGCATCGCCGACGTCCCCGCCTACGGCGTCGCCGCCGCCGACGTCAACAATGACTCCTTCCCCGACCTCTTCCTCGCCTGCACGACCGGCGGCAAGCTCCCCGGCGGGAACGTCCTCTTCCTCAACGACGGCAAGGGCCACTTCCGCGAGGCCCCCGGCGCGCGCAAGGCCTTCGACTGGCCCGATTCCAAAGAAGACGACATGGTCTGCGGCATCGCCTTCGCCGACGTCAACGGCGACGGCCTGCTCGACGCCCTGATCGGCCCTCACTTCCAGA
>DATHXE010000025.1:0-10428 GCA_035459845.1 Tepidisphaeraceae bacterium
TCATGGCCAAGGCGATCGCGCTCGAGCCGATCAAGGCCAACTCGCGGCACACGGGCGCGCAGTTCACCGAGCCCGCCGGCCGGATCCCCGAGGTCCGCTACCGCCCCGTTTTCGCCGGCTCGATCTTCACCAAGTTCAAGCTGAACGATGAAGGCGAGTACAAGCTTCGCACCCGCGCGCTCTTGGGCGCCCCCGACGCCAAGTGGACCGCCGCACGCCCCGACGACGCCAAGGCCGCCAAGGGCAAGGACGGCGAGCCGATCAAGGCCGCGCTGATCATCGACGGCAAGGAAGTCCAAGCGTTCGACGTGACCGCCACCGACGGCCGCAAGGCGCCGACGATCGAGCACACGGTCACCCTGCCCGCCGGTGAGCACAAGTTCGAGGTCGCCCTCAAGTCCGGCGGCACCGCCACCAAGGCGATGCTCGTTCAGTACATCGAGGTCGTTGGCCCGACCGACTCGCGCCCCGCCCCCCACCGCAAGTGGCTCGGCAACGTCGACCCCAAGGCTCCCGACAAGGCCGTCAAGACCCGCGAAATCCTGACCAAATTCGCCAGCGCCGCCTACCGCCGCCCGGCCACCAAGCCCGAAGTCGACCGCCTCGTCCAACTCGTCCAATCCGTCGAAGCCCAAGGCCAGAAGTGGGAGGCGGGCATCCAGTTCGCCTTCCAGGCCGTCCTGTCTTCCCCCAAGTTCATCTTCCGCCTCGAGCTCGATGACCGCCCCGACTCCGCCGAGCCGCAGGCGATCGACGAGTTCGCGCTCGCCAGTCGCCTGTCGTACTTTCTCTGGAGCTCGATGCCGGACGCGGAACTCACCGCGCTCGCCGAGAAGAAGCAGCTCACCGGCAACCTCGACGCCCAGGTCCGGCGGATGCTCAAGGACCCCAAGGCCGAGGCGCTGGTCGAAAACTTCGCGATGCAGTGGCTGCAGCTCCGCCGCCTCAAGACCTACGCGCCCGACACCAAGACCTACCCCGCGTTCGACGACCGCCTGCGCAAGTCGATGCTCCGCGAGACCGAGCTGTTCGTCGAAGCGATCATCAAGGAGGACCGCTCGATCCTCGATTTGATCGACGCCGACTTCACCTTCCTCGACGCGCGCCTCGCGCGCCACTACGGCATCGCCGACACCAACGGCAACCGCGCCGGCCAGAAGCCGACCAAGCCCGGCGGCACGCAGCTCTTCGGCGGGCGCTACCGCGGGGAGCGCGGCGAGTCCGAGTTCTACCGCGTCTCGCTCCAGGACCGCTCGCGCGGCGGCATCCTGACCCAGGCCAGCGTCCTCACCGTCACCTCCAACCCCACCCGCACCAGCCCCGTGAAGCGCGGCAAGTGGGTGCTCGAGCAGATCCTCGGCACGCCCCCGCCCCCCGCGCCGCCCAACGTCCCCGAGCTCGAAGAGGCCAAGGAAGGCCACCCCCTCAAGGGTACGCTCCGCCAGCGGATGGAGCAGCACCGCGAAAACCCGGCGTGCGCGTCCTGCCACGCCAAGATGGACCCGATGGGCTTCGCCTTCGAACAGTTCGACGGCGTCGGCGGGTTCCGCACCACCGACGGCGGCTCGCCCATCGACCCGTCCGGCGTCCTCCCCGACGGCAAGAAGTTCGCCGGCCCCGCAGAGCTCAAGGCCATGCTGAAAGAAAAGAAGGAACTCTTCGCCCGGGCCCTGGCCGAAAAGCTGCTCACCTACGCGACCGGCCGGGGCGTCGAGTACTACGATAAGCGCGCGATCGACCAGATCGTCGCCGGCATGAGCAAGGACGGCTTCAAGTTCTCCACCCTGTGCGTCGAGGTCGCCAAGAGTGACCCCTTCCGCATGCGGCGAGGCCTGAAACAATCTGAATAGCTCGATCTGCTCCGATCCAACGGTATTCTTGCAAACAAATCGACCGGATCGGAGATACACAAGGTAGGGGAAACGCGGACCGCAGTGAGGAACACCCCCGCGCGGCTTGGTCAGCTCTGCTGACCATGCTCAGGATCGCAGGAGTTAGTCGAATATGAGCAACCGGACGTCGCTTTCTCGTCGGACACTGCTTCGCGGCCTCGGGTGCGCCGTCGCCCTCCCGTGGCTCGAACAGATGGGCGGGATGCAGAACTGGGCCCAGGCCGCCGCCACCGGCGCCGTCAACAAGGCCGCCCCCAACCGTCTCGCCTTCGTCTACGTCCCCAACGGCAAGAACATGGTCGACTGGACGCCCGCCACCGAAGGCGCGCTCCCCGCCGACCTCCCGGCCATCCTCCAGCCGCTCAAGGACCTCCGCCAGCACTTCTCGATCCTCACCGGCCTCGCCGCTGACAAGGCCCGCCCGCACGGCGACGGCGGGGGCGACCACGCCCGCGCCATGGCCGCCTTCCTCACCGGCGCGCAGCCCCGCAAGACGGACGGCTCCGACATCCGCGTCGGCGTCTCCGTCGACCAGGTCGCCGCCGCCCGCGTCGGCGAAAAGACCCGCCTCCAGTCCCTCGAGATCGGGTGCGAGGCCGGCGGCATGGCCGGCAACTGCGACTCCGGCTACTCCTGCGTCTACTCCTCGACCATGTCCTGGCGCTCGGCGACCACGCCGATGCCCAAGGAGGTCAACCCCAAGCTCGTCTTCGAGCGGCTGTTCGGCACGGGCGGCGACAAGGACCGCGCCCAGCGCAACGCCCGCCGCAAGTCCATCCTCGATTTCGTCCGCGCCGACTCGGGCGACGTGACCAAGCGCGTCGGCGCGCAGGACAAGCGGAAGCTGGACGAGTACTTCACCGCCATCCGCGACATCGAGCAGCGCATCGAGCGCGCCGACAAGCTCCCCGAGCCCAAGCGCCCGGACTACCAGGTGCCCGGCGCCGGCGTCCCGGCCGAGTACCCCGAGCACTGCAAGATCATGGCCGACCTGCTCGTGCTCGCGTTCCAGGCGGACGTGACGCGCGTCAGCACGTTCGTCCTCTCCAACGAGGGCTCGAACCGCGCCTACCCGTGGATCGGCGTCCGCGACGGTCACCACGACCTCTCCCACCACGGCAACGACGCCACCAAGAAGCAGCGCATCCGCGACATCAACAAGTTCCACACGACCCAACTCGCCTACCTGCTGACCAAGCTCAAGTCGATCAAGGAGGGGGATGGGACGCTCCTCGACCACTGCATGATCGCCTACGGCAGCGGCAACTCCGACGGCAACCGCCACAACCACGACGACCTCCCGATCCTCCTCGCCGGCGGCGGCTGCGGCACCCTCACCCAGGGCCGCCACCTCAAGTACAAGCAGGACACGCCGCTCAACAACCTCTGGATGGCCATGCTCGACCGCATGGAAGTCAAGGTCGACGCCCTGGGCGACGGCACCGGGGCGCTGGCCGGGTTGAAGGTCTGAGCGTGCGAATCAGTCCCGGTCGTTAAACGGTGAATTCTTGCGTGCCCGCGCCAAGTGCGCGGGCACGCTTCATTTGTGAGGTGCATTAAGTGCGGGGGCATGATTAGAGTAGGGAAATGGACTCTCATCCGCGCGACGTCAGCCTCTCGAGAGAGGCGTTACCGGTGTCGTCCGTCCCCCGCCCGTCCGCCGGCCTGGGCGGTGTGCTCGCGATCGTGCTGGCGCTCGGGTCCGGCGCGTGCTCGTCGGTCCAGACGCACAGGCTCGACGCCCCGGTCGGCGAGCGCGTCGTCGTCTTCGTCCCCGGCGTCGGCGGGGACGGCGCGACCTACGCCGGCCTCAAGCGCGCCCTCGCCGCTCCCGCGGGGACCGACCTCCGCATCCTCGACTGGGGCCTGTCCGGGCCGTTCTTCGTCCTGAACCTGCAGGACCCGGACGTGCACGCCGAGGCGGAGACGGCGCTGGCGCGGTGGCTGGAGACGTGGCGCGCCCAGAACCCGCGGGCGTCGATCGACCTCGTCGGCCACAGCGCGGGGTGCGGCGTGATCCTCGGGGCGCTCAAGCGACTGCCGGCGGGCGGCACTCCCCTCGTCAACGCCTCGCCCGTCACCCCCCTGCCCCGGCCCGATTCGGTCGACCGCGCCGTGCGCGTCCGCAACGTCGTCCTCCTCGCGTCGTCCGTCTCACCCGGCTATGACCTCCAGCCCGCGCTCCGCCACGTGGCCGGGCGCGTGCACAGCTTCCACTCCGACCGCGACGTGTGGTCGCTCAAGTGGCGCACGTCCGCGTCCGGCACGTACGACAACGTCAAGACGCCCGCCGCCGGACACGCCGGCTTCGCGTGCGCCCACGCGTGCCTGGCCCAGCACGCGTACGACGCCGCCTGGGACGCGCTGGGCAACGACGGCGGCCACTCCGGCTCCGTAGCCGAAAGCTTCGTGCGCGCGGTCGTAGCGCCCCTGCTCGGCGCGAAGTAAACCGGACCCCGCACGCCTACGCCAACTCCTTCAACCGCCCGTCGCTGTCCCCGAACCGCGTCAGCTTCGCCCCCATCGCGTCCGCCATGTTCAAATACAAATTGCACATCGGCGTGTTCCGCGCGTACGACAGGTGCCGCCCCGGCTTGACCGCCCCGCCACCCTTGCCCAGCAGCACCACGGGCAAATCATCGTGGTTGTGGCGGTCGCCGTCGCCGATCCCGCTGCCGAGCATGATCAGCGAGTTGTCCAACATGTTCCTCGAGCCCTCGGGCGTCGTGCGCAGCCGCTCGACGAAGCTCGCGAGCAGTTCCATGTGATACAAATCGATCTTGCGGATCGCCTCGATCTTCGCCGCCGCCCGCCCGTGGTGGGAGACCGAGTGGTGCCCCTCCTTGATGCCGAGCTGCGGGTACGACCGATTCGACCCATCCCGCGCGATCATGAACGTCGTCAGCCGCGTCTGGTCCGTCCGCCACGCGACCCACAGCAGGTCGGACATCAGCTTGAAATGCTCGGCCATGTCCTTGGGCGTCGCGTCCGGCCGCGGCGCCTCCGGCTTGGGCAGATTCTGCTCACCCTGCCGCGCCCGCTCGATCCGCCGCTCGATCTCGCGCAGCGCCGTCTGATACTCGTCCAGCTTCTGCTTGTCGTCGCGCCCGAGCGTCGCCTCGAGCCGCTTCGAATCCTCGGCCACGAAGTCCAGCACGCTCTTGCGCATCCGGAGCCGCTTCTCCCGCGCCTCGGCCGACTCCGCCGAGCCGTTCCCGAACAGCCGGTCGAACACCGCGCCGGGGTTGTGCTCCTTCGGCATCGGCGCCGTCTCGCTCCGCCAGGAGATGTTGCTCACGTACGCGCACGAGTACCCCGAGTCGCAATTCCCCGCCGTGTCACCCCGATCCAGCCCCAGCTCGAGCGACTGGAACCGCGTGGGCGCCGCGGCGTTGTTCGCGATCGCCTGATCGATCGACACGCCGTTCTTGATCCCCGAGCCCGACGTCTTCGTCGGATGTGCGCCGGTCAAAAACGCCGCCGCCGACCGCGCGTGATCGCCCGGCCCATCCCCCTTCGCCCGCGCCCCGTCCAGTGCCAGCCCGGACACCACTGTCAGGTAATCCTTCGCCTTCGCCAGCGGCGCCAGCGACGGCGCCAGTGCCCCCAGCGCCCCGTCCGCCTTGGGCCGCCAGAATTCCATGTTCACCCCGTTGGGCACGAAGAACCACGCCAGCCGCGTCGGCGTCGCGCTCCCCGCCGCCCCGCCGGCGAGCTTGCCCGCCGCCGCCCCCGCGGCCCGCGCGACCGAGCCCCCGGACATCGCGTCCAGGAACGGCAGCGCCATCGCCGTGCCGAACCCGCGCAACATCGTCCGCCGTGTCAGGTGCCTGCTCTTGCTCATCGGGAGCGCTCCTTCTTGCCCGTCGATCCTCAACGCGAGTCGAACCTATCTTACCTTACTTCGGCGTTCCCCCGCCGTTATTCCCTCAGCATCCTCGAACCATCAATCCGAGATCCGAAATCCGATCACGTCCCATCCGCGCGCTTGCTCCGGCGCTTCTGAAACGCGTCGCTCTTTACGATCGCGCCCACCATCGCCGAAAACCGGTAACCCCCCTGCTCGGTGGCACTTACGACGTCCTTGAGCGTACACCGGTCGTAATGCTCCATCCCGCGCCCCAGCGCGTAGGTCATGAGCTTTTCCGATAGGCACTTCAGGAAATCCGCCTTCTTACTCACCAGCAACTCGCGCAAGCCCTCAGGTCCGTTGATCTTCCGCCCGCCCGCCAGTTCGCCCATCGAGTCGACCGGAAACCGCCCCTCCTGATCCCGCCAAAGGCCGACCGCGTCGAAGTTCTCCAGCGCAAACCCGATCCCGTCCATCCGCATGTGGCAGGTCGCGCACGTCGGGTCCGCCCGGTGCGCCGCGAGCCGCTCGCGCAGCGGCGCGGCCGCGTTGTCCTGCGGCTTGTCCGGAAGCGGCGGGACGTCCGCCGGCGCGGGCGGGGGCGGCGTCCCGAGGATCTGCTCGAGCACGAACACGCCGCGCTTCACGGGGCTGGTCCGCGCCGGCATCGCCGTCAGCGTCAAAATGCTCCCGTGGGTGAGCACGCCCGACCGCCGCGTCCCCTTCAGGCTCACCTTCACGAACTCTTCACCCGTCGCCCCCGGCGCTTGCAACTTGTAATGGTCCGCCAGCCGCTTGTTCACGTACGTGTAATCCGCCGTCAGCAGGTCGATCACCGGCCGGTCGTCGGCGATCAGCTTCTCGAAGAAGATCTCCGTCTCCCGCCGCATCGACTCGCGCAGCGCCGGGTCGAACCCCGGGAACGTCCGCGCGTCCACCGAGTGCGAGTCCATGTTCCGCAGTTCGAGCCACTGCCCGACGAAGTTCTTCACGAACTCCGCCGACTTGGGGCTCTTGAGCATGCGCGCGACCTGCGCGTCGAGCTGTGCGCGGAGTTGCCCCTTGGCCGCCACGTCCAACAGCTCGTCGTCCGGCGTGCTGCTCCAGAGGAAGTACGACAGCCGCGTCGCCAGTTCGTAATCATTGAGCGCCCGCACCGACCCCGGCGGCCCCGCCGGGTCCGCCTCCACCCGGTACAAAAAGTGCGGCGACACGAGAACAGCACTTAGCGCCAGCCGAACCCCGCCCTCGTAGTTCTCCCCCTCCGCCCGCGCCGCCTTATAGACCTTCGTCAGCCGCTCCCACTCGTCCGCCGTCACCGGCCGCCGGAACGCGCGGGCCCCGAACCGGAAGATCACCTGCCGCGCCGCCTCCTCTTCCGTCAGCCCTTTCCCGTTCAGCACCGACCCGCCCTTCACGAAAAACACCCGCTCCAGCGCCAAGTTCTTCGGCGGCGGCTTCGGATTAAACGGCCCTTCGATCTCGATCCGCTCGACGACCAGGTTCCGGTCCCCCCGCTTCTTCGGGTCCTTGTTGTCCTTGTCCACCTTGTTGTTCAAGAACGCCAGCGCCACCCGCTGCTGCCCCGCCGGCACCACCTGCCGGAACGTGTACGTCCCGCTCTTGCCCTTGATCGCCGTCACGTCGAACGTCTTCACGTCCGTCCGGTTCAGCCGCAGCGCCATCTTCGCCGGCTCGTCCCCGAACGGCTCCTGGTACGCGCGGATCCGGAACTCGTACTCCGCCTCGACCTCGAACTCCTGCCGCCGCGAGATCTGTCCGTTGGTCTCGAAGTTCCAGGCGTTGCGGTCCACCACCCGCCCCACGTCCGCCCGGAAGTCGGTCGCCGCCAGCTTGAGCGTGTTCACCTTCGGCGGCACGTACGGCGTCAGCGCCCGCCCCAGCACGTCCTCCGCCGCCGCCAGGTACCGCTCCGCCAAGACCGTCGACATCGACAGCACGTCCGCGATGTTGTCGAACCCGTAGCCCGTATCGTCGGCCGGGAAGTCCTTGGCGGGCTTGAAGTCCACGCCCAGCAAATCGCGGATCGTGTTGTTGTACTCGGTGCGATTCAGCCGCCGCAGCGTCACCCGCCCCGGGTCCCGCGGGCCGGTCGTGCAGTCATACTGGTTCACCGCCTGCTCGACCCACAGCAGCACCGCCTGCCGCTGCGCCTCGGTCGGCTGCGGCTTGCTGTCCGGCGGCATGACCTGCTGGTCCAGCGTCTCGGCCACGCTCCGCCAGAGCTTGCGATTCCCCTGCACGTCCTTGAGCGTCGCGAACCCGTTGAGCGACACGTCCCCCTTCTTCTTATCGCCGCCGTGACAGGACCAGCAGTACTGCTGCAGGACGGGTTTGACGTCGCGCGCGAAGGTCGCGTCGAGTTGCTGCGGGGTGGGCGACTGGGCGCGGGCCGGCAAGCACGCGAGCAACGCGTAGATCGTCACCACGCCAGCCGACCCAACCTGCGATCGAACGTTCGTCATAAGCCTCGTCCCGTCGCACCCGATTCTACTTGCCCGCAAGCTTATCGCGCTCTACCGCCAAGTCGATCTGCAGCTGGATCCGTCCGACTTTGGCCCGCGACCGCTCGAACGCCCTCATCCGCCCGGCCAGGTAGGCCTTGTCGGCCCTCGCCTCCTGTTCCTTGGCGACCGCCAGCGCCTTCTCCAGCAGCGCGAGCCGCTGCGCGACCGTGGTCGCCGCCTCGAGTTCGGCCGCGAGCAGCTGGCGCTGGGCGGACGCCACGTCGTCGTAGCTCGCGGTCCCCTGTTCGTGCATCGCCAGGGCGCCCCGCACCACGTCCTGCAACACCGCGACCTTCTCCTCGCGGAGTTTACGGACCTCCGCCTCGTCGGCCCCGGCGTGACCAGCGAGTCCCATCACCGCGCACACGAACAGCCACGCCGTTCGTCGACCCAGTGCTGCCGCCATCGTCTTCTCCGGTTGACTCATCGCGACCGTCCGCGACCCGACTTCCGGTCCCGCACCCCAATCGTTACACTGCCGCGTCCCGTTACCGTTACCCCCACGTCTTGCCCATCGTTGCCTTATGCGCCTCAACCTCACCGCACTCGGTCGTTATTCGCTCGCCCTGGCCGCCGCGACCTTCGCCGCGGTCGCCGCCACCGGCTTCGCCGCCGACCCGCCTAAGAACAACGCCCGAGCCAAGGGAATTGTTCAGCCCGAAAATCTCGACGCGGCCTCCACCCCCAACTGGGTCTGGACGCCCGGCAAGACCGCCGACGACCAGGTCGTCCTCTTCCGCAAGACCTTCGACATCGACGCCAGCCCCGAGCTCGTCAAGGACATGTCCGTCACGTTCTGGGGATCGGCCGACAACGTCATCAACGTCTCCATCAACGGCCAGCCCGTCGGATCGTCCACCGAGTGGGAACGTCCGCTGAGCCACGACATCTCCAAGCTCGTCAAGCCTGGCAAGAACGTCGTCTCGATCCGCGCGGGCAACCAGGGCGGGTCCGCCGGCATGATCGCCCGCATCGAGATCGGGGGCAAAGGGCTCAAAACCTCCTACGTCCTTACCGACGGCACCTGGAAGTTCCTCGACGTGACCGGCCAGCCAAAGGACGCCGCCGTCATCGCCGACTCCGCCAAGCCCGACTTCGACGACGCCGCCTGGAAGAACCCCCGCGTCATCGGCAAGCTCGGTATCGCCCCGTGGGGCGGCGCGCTCGCCGCCGCCGGCGGGGGCGCCCCCCGCCGGGGCGGAAACCAATCCGGCGTCGCCACGCCCGCCGAAGACCTCAAGCTCCTCCCCGGCTTCAAGGCCGAGCTGCTCCACTCGGTCCCCAAGGCCTCGCAGGGCTCGTGGGTCGCCATGACCACCGACCCCAAGGGCCGCCTGATCTGCTCCGACCAGAACGGCCCCCTCTACCGCGTCACCGTCGGCGCCGCCCCCGCCGACACCAAGGTCGAAAAGATCGACCTCCCGATCGGTCACTCCCAGGGCCTGCTCTACACCGACAACGCGCTCTACGTCTCGGTCAACGGCAAGGGCATCGACGGCAACGGCTCGGGCCTTTACCGCCTCACCGACACCGACAACGACGACCAGTTCGACAAGCTCGAAACGCTGATCAAGTTCAGCGGCGCCGGCGAGCACGGCCCCCACGCCGTCCGCAAGGGCGCCGACGGCAAGCTCTACGTCATCGCCGGCAACTTCACCAAGCCCCCCGAGCGCCTCGACCCGACCTCCCCCGCCAAGAACTTCGCAGAAGACCTCCTCCTCCCCCGCAACCCCGACGGCGGCGGGCACGACCCGAACGTCATGGCGCCGGCCGGCTGGATTGCCCGCTGCGACCTCGACGGCAAGCAGTTCGAGTTCCTCTCCGCCGGCATGCGCAACAGCTACGACTTCGACTTCAACTCCTTCGGCGACATCTTCACCTACGACTCCGACATGGAGTGGGACATCGGCTCCCCCTGGTACCGCCCCACCCGCATCCTCATGCTCACCTCCGGCGGGGAGCACGGCTGGCGCAACGGCACCGGCAAGTGGCCCGACTTCTACCCCGACTCCCTCCCCGCCGTCGCCAACACCGGCAAGGGCTCGCCCACCGGCGTCACCTTCGCCTACACCGCCCGCTTCCCCGCCAAATACCAGCACGCCCTCTACGCCTGCGACTGGGCCTACGGCACCCTCTACGCCGTCCACATCGCCCCGCA
>DATHXE010000026.1:0-15205 GCA_035459845.1 Tepidisphaeraceae bacterium
GCCCCGGACGGTCGCCAGTTCGGCCGCGACGTCAGCCTTCAGTGGGAGCGAGTCCGCCCGCCGGCTCTTGGTCGCCTTGGCCCGCAGTCGGACGTACGGGACGGTCGCCGCCAGGTGCAGGTCGCCCCACCGCAGGTCCTCGACCTCCTGCCGCCGCAGCCCGGTCGCGAGCAGGAACAGGTAGACCCGCCGGTGGTCGGCCGACAGTGCGGCGAAGAACCGAACCAGGTCGTCCTCCGACAGGGCCCGACGCTCGCGGCGGATGTCCCCGCTGGTCTCGACCTTCTCGACGTCGGCCACCGGGTTGGCGGCCAGCCGCTTGCGCTTGACGCACCACCGGCAGAACGACCGGACGACCTCCAGGTACTGGTTGAGCGTGACGGGGCCGACCGTCCCCGTCGCCGACTCGGTCTGCTTCGCCTCGACCGGCGTCTCGCGCCACTGGCAGAACGAGTCGGCCGTCACGTCCCCCAGGACCCGCCACCCGCACGCGGCGATCAGCTTGTCCAGGCGCTTGGTGCACGTGTACACGTACATCGGGTCGCGGCCGGGGCGGTCAGGTCCGCCACGTAGTCCTTGACGTGGTCGGCCAGGGGGCGGGCCCGGTGCTGCTTGAACGGGGTCCACCAGCCCCTGCTCGCCCCGGGCCAGCGCCTGTTCGAGCTTGGCCATCATCGCCTTGCTCGCGAGCTTGTCCGAGTAGGCCTTGACCCGCTTCACCTTGCCGGCGCCGTCGCGCCAGCAGACGCGGTACACGTCGTTTCGCCGTTCAAGCCACGCCATGTGTCACTCGTCCTTTCGCCTGCCCCCCGCCACCACAGTCAATCCGAGCTCGGCCGCCAACGCGTTGAGCGACCGCTCGGACAGAAACCCCTTGCCGGCCATGAACCGGCTCATCACCGCCTTGTCCAGGCCGATCGCCCGGCAGATCGCCGAGCGCGACGTGCCCGAGGCGTCGACCGCGGCGCGAACCTGATCGACGAAGCTGTTCCACAGACGGCGGGGATCGGCCACCGCCATATCGTTGCAACCCGTTGATCATTAGTCAACTCCCTTTCCGCCATCTTTGAGGCGGTCGGCCAGTTGTTCGTAGACCCGTCGTTCGGCGCGGGTGCGGATCCATCCGCGGTCGGCGCGGGCCTGGGCGACGTTCTCGACGAACCAGTCGTTCCATTCCCAGAACCGTTCCGGCGTGAGTCGGCCCTCCAGCGCGGCGCGGACGAGCAGGTGCCCGGCCGCCAGCGAGAAGTCCCGACCCAGGACGGCGAGGATCTCTGCCTTGCGACGCCGAAGCTCCGTCAGGAGCGACGGCGAAAGAAATGCGGGCGGTCCTTCGACGCTCAATTCGTCGCCGGCGGCCCGCACGTCGACGCCGCCTCGCGCGAGGACGCGGAGCACGACGGGCGTCGGCCGACGGCCCCACCGCGAGAGCGGACACCGACGTGCCAGACGGGGAGAATCCATAACGCTCACAGGGTCACCTTCGCCCTTTCCCCATTCCGCTTGGTTGATCGCAATCGCGCCGGGGCCTCCACCTCGGGAGACCTGACATTCCTGACATTTCCGCCACCGGATACGTCGGTCGTCCGATCCTCGTGCAGCTGGGCCGCCTCCTGCCCGTCCGAAATGTCAGGAATGTCAGGTTGTGGGCACATGACGCCCGGGGCGAGTTGCAGGACGGCGCGCGTGCGCCCTTCCAACATGCGGCGCACGGTCAGCGCCTCCCGGGCGGCTTCGACCACCAGCAGCCCCTTCTCCGCCATGCGCTTCCGGAGCGTCTGGGCCGTGATCACCAGTCCGGTCCCGGCGTCCGCCATTGCTTGGGCCACGCGGAACGACGCCGACGGCTCCAGGTAGACGTCACCTCCGTCCACCCAGCCGACGCGGTCGCCCTTCGCCTCCCACGCCTCGGACACCGCGCCGATCCCGGTGCGCCGCCACCCCCATGCCTCGGCCCGCGCCGGGCACGTCCCGTCGCGCGACGCGAGGTGGGCCCGGCCGCTGGCGATGGCGCTGCCCAGCAGTTCGAAGAACCGGCCGGTCGGCTCGCCGGCCGCCTGGTGGTGCTGCTGCGCCTCGGCGGCCGCGCACAGGGCCCGCCAACCGCGCTCCCAGAGCGACGCAGACTCCGCATCGGTCAGCGCGCCACTGGCGACCCCAAACTCGAGGAAGTGGCGCAGGCCGAGCCCGAGGTTGGCGACGACCTCCGGCGTCCGCCGGTGCCCGCGCGCCGACGCGCGGACGGCTTCCGAGCGCAGCTCCTCGACCTCGGCCCGCAGGCCCTTCCGGAGGGCCTCGTACCCCCCTGCCAGGTGACGCACGTACCCGGCCATCGCCGCGGCGAGCGTGCCGGCGGCCGCGGCGTGCTGCAGCCGGGTGAGGGCCTCGGCATCGACCTGCCGGCGCTGCTGACAACGGATGACGTGTTCAAGAACCTGGGCGCGTTCGAGGCCCACGCCGACAAGCTGCTGGAGAAGGACGAGTGGCGCAAGGGGTTCGCAGTATACGAGAACACCATTGGGAGCTTGTACGACGCCTGCAAGCCGGAAATCCTGGGCCAGCCCGTGGCGAGGACGGTGGCGCTGTTCGCCTACCTGCGGGGCGTGGTGGACTCGATCATCGAGCAGGCGGACTTGGGGAGGGTCGCCGCGCGGGTGGGGGAACTGCTGGACCAGAGCATCGCGGTGGAGGCGCCGCCGGCGGCCGCGGGCGCCAACCCGGATTTCCACATCAGGCAGTCGGGCAAGACCTGGAACCTGGCCGCGATCGACTTCGACAAGATGCGGCAGGACTTCAAGGCCGCCACCTACAAGAACATCGAGATCGCCGACCTGCGCGCTTTTCTGGCCGCGAAGTTGGAGCAGATGCTCCGGGAAAACGCCGCCCGCAAGGCGTTCGCCGAGCGGTACCAGGCGATCCTCGATCGGTACAACTCCGGCTCCTCGACCTCCGACAACGCGTACGAGGAGTTGGTGAAGTTCGCCAAAGACTTGGGCGAGGAGGCCGAGCGGCACTTACGCGAGGGTATGACCTCCGAAGAGCTCGAACTCTTCGACCTGCTTAAGAAGCCGGCGATGACCAAGGACGAGACACAGACGGTGAAGCTGGCGGCCAAGTCCCTCCTACATCGCCTGCGCGACGAGCCGCCCAAGGTGCTTGTGCAGGACTGGTTCAAGGACGGGCAGTCTAAGCTGCGCGTAAGGTCGGCGGTGGAAACGGTGCTCAATGAGAAGCTGCCGGACACCTACGACAAGCCCCTGTTTATGGAAAAGGTGGAGGGGGTCTTCGGCGTGATCCTGGATTACGCGACGCAGGGGTTGCGGTATACCGCTTAGGCCGCTGAGCTGGCGTGGCGGCCGCGGCGCGTCTTCATCCGCGGGCAGCGGACGAAGTGGGGCAACTGCTCGCGGCTGCGAAACCTGTCGTTCAACTGGCGGCTGGCGATCCGTCGCAACAAGCCGGCGGCTGGTCCGTCGCTACCGATTCTGCGCCTCGTCCAGCGGCGACCATCGCGCGCTCCCGCAGGCGGTATTTGCCCGTGAACGGTCTAGGCCGGGCGATCGTTGCAGCGAATGCGCCCGCGTCTGTGAAAATGGACGAACTGCGTCGCGGCCCTCACTCGCCCTGAACGGGTCCGTAGTGGAGCCGGCCGTGTGCGCGTCGTTGGCGGACCATGCGAGGTGGCGCCGACAAGCGCGAAGGACTTTCGGCCGGCGGCGCCGTTAACGTTTCTCCGACGTTCACGGCATACAGGCAGGATGGCCCCCGCCTAGCCTTTCCCCCATGCTCGGGCCCAAGCGGCGTTGGTCGGGTCACGACGCCAATGGCGTCACACAAGTGATTGTGTATCCATAACTTCCAGGCACCGTTATGGTCGATGTCGATCGTGCAGCCGGGGCCGCCCAGAAGTGCGAGGGGGTCACCCTACGGAATATGAATGGAGTTGGCGCGAGTTGCCGTGCTGACGGCTGCAGCGGGTGGCGGGCGGAGGACTTCTGTTACTGGCGCGGCGCCAACGGCGTTCGATAATCCGGCACGGAACCGAGGGGTCTCTCACACCCTGCTTGTTAGAACAGGGCACTCTGTTTTCATGCCCAATTGCTGCGCGGATTTGCGACACCGGAGTGCTATGACGCGATTTATCCTTTGTGCCATCGTCCTCGTTTACGGCCTTGTCGTCCGGCCCAGCCTCGCGAGTGCCGAACCACCAGACGGCTACAAGCTGGTCTGGTCGGATGAATTCGATGGCAAGTCGGTGGATACCGACAAGTGGACCTTCCGCCTCGATAGCATTAAGAACAGCACACAGAAGCAGGAGAACGTGTCGGTCCGAGACGGGGCATTGCGGATCGCGTTAAAGGCGGAGCGGGCGGGAAACAAGAACTACACCGGTGGCGGCGTGATCAGCAAGCGCGAATTCATCTACGGCTATTACGAGTCGCGATTCAAGCTGCCGGCGACCCGCGGATGGCACACGTCCTTCTGGATGTCGTCCACCGGAACGGACGAGAAGCACGTTCGGATCGGCGGCGCGGGCCCGCACGAACTGGACGTATGTGAGCACGAATCTTACAAGCGCGACGAGTACAAGCGATCACTTTGGATGCGGAAGCCGAAGTCGGGAAGCGGCCTAAAGCCCATCGGGACGTGGAAGGCGATTCACACACCTGACCTGACGACCGATTTTCACACCTGGGGCTGCGAGTTCACGCCGACCACGCTCGTGTACTACTTCGACGGCAAAGAGATCGAGCGTTGGGACGTCTCGGGGTACGAGCACGGCAAGCAGCGAATCCTGCTGACGTCAATCGCTGCGAAGTTTGGCGCAAATGGAAAGACCGGCGATCCCGTAGACGCGGAACTGCCTGCGTACGCGGACTTCGATTACGTCCGCTTCTACGAGAAGAAGTGACGGTGCGCCCGGACGGGACAACCATGCGAATGAGTCGACCATCGTCAGTGCAAACGCCGAGAACGCGGCGCGGCGGCGAAACCGGCGGGCGGGTCGCGCGGATCGCGAGCTGTTTGTTCCTGACAGCCACGACGTGTGCTCTTGCGCCAGCCGCGCCGGCAGGCGCCGCCGACGCACCGGACGCCAAGTTTCGGGCCGGCGACCGCTGGTGCGCCGTCGGCGATAGCATCACTCACACGGGCATGTATACAAGGTACGTCTACCTTTTCTACGCCACACGGTTTTCCGACCGCCCGATCGAGTTCTTCAATTGCGGCAGTGCTGGCGATACGGCGAAGAATGGCCTCGTGCGGTTGGAGAAGGACGTCCTGCGCCATAAGCCGACCGTCGTCACGATCATGTACGGGATGAACGACGTCCGCCGCGCCCTTTACGCCGCGGGCGCCGACCAAGCCGGCATCCAGACGCAGCGTGATGCCGCGGTCAAGACCCACGTCGCTAGCATGAAGGAGTTGTCCGACCGCCTGAAGACGGCGGGCGTCCGCAGGATCTTCATTACACCGTCCCCGTTTGATGACACGGTCGCGCTGCAGAGTGACCGTTCCGCAGGCGTGAATGCCGCGCTCGGCCGGTGCGCCGAAAACGCCCGCGGTTTGGCGGCGGCGACCGACGCCTCCCTCATCGATTTCCACGCCCCGATGACCGCGTTGAACCTGCAACGGCAGGCGGCAGACCCGAAGTTCACGCTGATCGGACCGGATCGCGTTCACCCGAAAGAAGTCGGGGGATTCGTGATGGCGTACCTCTTCCTGAAGGCGCAGGGGGCCACGCCCTACGTCTCTGACATTGCCGAGAAGGCCGGGGGCCGCAGCGAGTTCAGTTTCACTTGCACTGAGCCCGCGCTCCCGTTTCCCGTGCCGCCGGAGTGTGCGGATGCCTTGAAGCTCGTGCCGTTTACCGACGAATTAAACCAGCAGCGGCTGCGCGTCTCCGGATTGGTGCCGGGAACGTACACGCTCTCGATCGACGGCGGTCCCGTGGGCGCCTTCACCGACGCCCAGTTAGACGCGGGCGTCAACCTGGCAACGTCGACCGATACGCCCCAGTATCGACAGGCATTGGCCGTTGCTAAGTTGGACGAGCGGCGGCAAGCGGTCGTGCGGATCCTGCGCGACCTGGACTTCATGGATCTCGGTTTGAACCCGCAATATGGCGTCGCCGACGACTTCGACTATCGCGCCGCACTCGCGAAGCGCAAGCCGCCGGTCGACGCGTGGTCCAAACAGCTCCGCGAGGGGTATCTGAAATACAAACCGGCTCAAGCGGAACTGCGGCGCGAGAGAGACGCGCTCGTCGCGAAGATAAGGGAGGCGAGCAAGCCGCTCTCCCACCGGTTCAGTCTCTCGCTGAAGCAGGGTTGAGCATCCGACGATGTCGGCCGGGAAATCGGCTCGGATGCGTTCCGTCTCGCCCCCCCTGATCCGACCAAGAAGGAATGGGAGGCGATGGCGCGCTGGATTCGGCGACCGGTGAAGCAACCATCAAGGCGACGCCGGCACCGCGGTCATCAAAGCCGGCAGTTCTCAAAGTGAAAGGGAACGACGGCGACGTGCCAGGCGAGCTGAAGAAGGTCACCTCCCATAGCGCCGATGCATCACCGAACTCGGCCGTGACATTTTGCCATATGCGGCTGTCGATGTCCTAGTCCTGCTTCCTTTCGATGCAGCCGGTTCGGCGTCGAATCTGCAGATGGATAATGAAAGGAGTTCGCCCATGGGGGACATGAAGGACAATACGCCGGTGGAGATCGACTATTATCGCAACCGCGGGTTCATGCAGACGGGGCTGCGGCGGATTTCGAAGGGCGGGGTAGAACTTCACGAGCCACGCTCACTAGTTTGTCATCCCTCGGAGTGCCTCGGGATGACAATTGTTTTTGGAATGGAGAGGTTTCATGCGCATCGCAGTGTTCACCGCGTTCGCCATCCTTTTGCTTAGCCCACACTTTTCGCGCGCCGCGGACCCCGCGCCTTTCGACGGCAAGAAATCCCACTACCACGGCTACGTCCGATACGACTTCAAACTCGGCGACGCACGCGCCACCGTCGTCATCCCCAAGAAAGCCGCCGCGGGCAATCCCTGGATCTGGCGGGCGGAGTTCTTCGATCACCGTCCGGAGATCGATCTCGCGCTGATCGCCAAGGGCTATCACCTGGCGTACCTGAACGTTGGCAACACCTTCGGCTGTCCGTCGGCGATGGATAAGTTCGACGCGTTCTATGCCGATCTGACGACGAAGCACGGCCTCTCATCGCGGCCCGTCCTCGAAGGCCTCAGCCGCGGCGGGCTCTACGTCTACAACTGGGCGGCGCGCGATCCGAAACGCGTCGGCGCGATCCTCGGCGACAATCCCGTCTGCGACTTCAAAAGCTGGCCGGGCGGGAAAGGCAAAGGTCCCGGCAGCAAGAACGACTGGAAGAAGCTGATCGGCGACTACGGCTTCAAGTCGGAAGAAGAAGCGATCGCCTACACGAAGAACCCCGTCGACAATCTCAAAGGATTGGCCGACGCGAAGATCCCCATCCTGCATCTCGCCGCCGACGCCGACGAGGCCGTGCCGTACGAGGAGAATACGGTACTGCTGAAAAAGCGCTACGAAGAGCTCGGCGGAAGCATGACCGTGATCGTCAAGCGCGGGCTGAAGCACCATCCGCACGGCTTGGACGACCCGACGCCGGCTGTGGAGTGGATTCTGAAGAACGCCATTGCGCCGCCGGGGTGAGAAACCTTATCAGCACGGTCGCCGGGCAATGTCGGACGCGCGCCTCGCGGCGGTCTGCGGACATTGGAGCACGGGTTAGGGATGTTCTCCCGAGCCGCCGAGGAAGGCGTGCTCCGGCGGAACACGCTCCAACGAATGCAGGGCGGGCGAAGCGACCCGCCGACAGAGCCGAGCCAGGCAGGCCGAATCGCGTGTAATTCGGCAAAAATGGACGACGTGTTAACATTTCCGCGGTTCGAACGGCATAAAGAGGATGACCCGGAACTTCGACCACGAGAGCGAATCGAGGGAAAGCCTTGCGCGGCTCTGGAGCCAGGCCGAAGGCACGATTCAGGCATTCGTCTTTTCCGCCATCCGCGACTTCGGACAGGCCGAGGACGTTGTGCAGGAAGTTGCGTTGAGCGTTGCCAAGCGATTCCCGGAGTATGACCCGTCGCGGCCGTTCGTGGGCTGGGCACTGTGGCTGGCCAAATCGAAGATCGTTGACCATTACCGGAAGCAGGGTCGGGAGCGGCGAGCCTTCTCGGACCTCGTACTCGACCGGATCACCGAGGTGATGGTTCGACGGCAGCCGGCGCAACCGGCGCGCCAGACTGCGCTGGAGCACTGCATCGAGAAGCTTCCGGAGAAATCCAGGCGCCTGCTGGACCTACGGTACGCCGAGAGCGGCTCCGCGGAGTCGATTGCGCGGGCGACCGGATCGACGGCGGGCTCGGTGCGGGTCATGCTGCACCGGGTTCGCGAGGCGCTCGCCGACTGCATTCGCTCGCAACTCGCAACGTGGGAGGGCTCCGGATGACCGACGCGGATCGCGAACTGTTGAACCGGCTCCTCGACGAGGACCTGTCTCCCGCGGAAGCCGAGGCGACACGAACGTTGCTGGAGAACGACGCCGCTGCCGCGGAGTATTTCGCCGAGCGGGCGGCACTGGTATCGGACCTGAGGCGGTCGCTGAAGCGGCGGCGGCTGCAGGAGGAGACGCTTGCCGCGGTGGCCGGAGGTGAACGACCGACGATCGGAGGACGTCAGGGGGCTCGCGCGACGCGCTGGTTTCGCCCCTCCTGGATTTCGGCAGCCGCCGTCCTCGTGATCATGTCGATGGTCGGCGTGGCGTTCCTGCGCAACAGGGCATCTGACGGCGGAACTCATGTCGTCGGCGGCGGCGATACCGTGGTCGAGGTGGTCGAGACACAGGACGCCGTCTCGGCACAAAAATGGAACGTCGGCAGTCACATTCCAGTGCGAAAGATCGCCCTCACCTCGGGGCGGATCGGCCTCCGGCTGCCCGGGGGGGTGTCACTGGACCTCGCGGGGCCGATCGAAGCCGATCTCGCCTCCGCGCGTGAGCTGCGGCTCTCGCGCGGTCAAGTGACCGCACACGGCTCCGCCGACGGGGCGCAAAACTTCGTCGTCCAGACCGCGCAGGCCCGGGTCGAGCGCGGGCGATCGTTCGCCGTCGCGGTCGGAAGCTCGAACCAAACTGATGTGGTCGCCCTCGACGGCGGCGTCGACGTCAACTCGTCGGGCCAGGAGGGGCGGGCAGAGCAACCAAAGCTGATGCTCGCCGAGGGGGAGGCCGTTCGGTTTGATGCGTCCGGCACGCCCAAACGCCTGAAGATGGTCGCCCTCAGTCCGGACGCCCGATCGCTGGCCGGGCCGGCGGCATCCGCCGTGGTGGCCGACGTGCGGGATAACGTCGCAGCGGCGGACTTCCGCGGTTACTACGGGCTGCTGAGCGGCGGCATGGGCGAGGGCGCCAGGGCGTACACGACGGGCCACACCCGAACGTGGCACGCCCTGCCGGGCCAATCATTCCCGGCGGAACTGCTCGGCGCGGACGTGGTGTGCACCTTCTCCGTTGACCGGCAAGAGCCGAACCTGCAGATCACGGTCGTGGTGACGCAGCCCTGCATGCTCTACGTGTTGGCCGACGCCCGCGCGACCCCTCCCGCCTGGTTGGCAGCCGAGTTCGAGGACACCGGCATGCGAATGCGGTCGGGCCCTTGGGTCCCGCGCGGCGCGCAGTCTCCGGCCGAGCCGGCGGGCCTCGCCGCCGCCCACGTGCCGCACGTCGTCTGGAGGAAGCGGATCCCCCAGGCCGGGCCCGTCGTGCTCGGGCCGCCGCGCGACGCCACCGTCGTCGCCGCGCCGAAGCGCGGCGCCGTCGTCGGCGCGCCGGCGATGTACGGTATCGCCGTCAAACGCCTCCCCTGAAAACGCTCGTCCGGAGGGGGCCGGGCGATGAACCTGTCCTGCTTCTGCGACGCCCGCTCCCGCGCCCGGCGGGAACGGGCGCGGACCAGCGTGCGGCCCGGTCAGGTGCGAGCCGCGCGGGACCGACCGCCTCTCGACTCGCCCGCCGCCCGCCGGCTCCGGCTTCACCTTCTGGAACGTGTGTGATGAAGACTCCGACCGCCCTCTGCCTCGCGGTACTGCTTCTCTCCCCCGGCACCACGCGAGCGGCTCCGGACCGGGCGGCCAAACCGAACGTCCTCGTGATCATGAGCGACGAGCATAACGCCGGCGTCATCGGGTGCGCCGGCGACGCCGTCGCACGGACGCCGAACTTGGACGCGCTGGCAGCGCGGGGCGTGCTGTTCGGTGCCCACTACTGCAGCTCGCCGATCTGCACGCCGTCACGTCAGACGTTCACGACCGGCCGGTACGTCTCTCGCCATAACGTCTGGGGGAACACGGTCGGGGTGCCGGAGACCTGGCCGACGCTCCCCAAGATGATGACTGCGGCCGGCTACGACGCCTACCTGATCGGGAAGATGCACTACAAGGGCGGACGGTCCTACGGGTTTGACGTGCTCGACCGGGGGGGGAAGGGCGACCCCGAACGCGCGACGCCGGCGGAAGCGGAACCGCAACCGCGCCTCCGGAAGCGGCTGCCGCCGGACGAGTTCCGCGACAACGGGGACGCGCTCGGCGCAGAGTTCTCGCCGCTGGGCGAGTCGCACGACATGGGGTCGTTCGTTGACGTCGGGCGGCGCGACAGCGCGATCAAGTTCCTCCGGGAGCGCAAGCCGGGTGACAAGCCGTTCTTCCTCGCCGTCGGGTTCATCGCGCCACATTATCCCCTCGTCGCGTCGCCGGAAGACCTGGCCCACTACCGCGGCAAGGTCCCGATGCCGGAGGTCCCGGCCGGGTACGTCGAGTCGCTCCCGCGCAATTACAGGGCGCTCCGGAACGACCGGAAGCTCGAGCGCGTGCCGCCCGCGGTCGTCCGCTTCGCGCGGGAGGCGTACTACGCGCGCGTCGAGTGGATGGACCGGCAGATCGGCCAGGTGCTCGACGCGTTGAAGGCGTCCGGCCTGGCGGACGACACGGTTGTGGTCTACACGTCGGACCACGGCGAGAACATGGGCGAGCACGGGCTCTGGTGGAAGAACTGCATGTACGACTCGGCCGCCCGCGTCCCGCTGATCGTCAGCTGGCCGGCCCGCTGGCGTGGCGGCCAGCGGCGCGGCGGCGCCTGTGGGAGCGTCGACCTGGTGCAGACGATCGCCGCCCTCGGCGGCGCGCGCGTGCCGCCGGACTGGGACGGCTCGTCCATGATCCCGTGGCTCGACGACGGCTCGCACGCTTGGAAGGACCAGGCCGTCTGCGAATATTACGCCGGCTACATCAACTCCGGCATCGCCATGATCCGCCAGGGCCGCTGGAAGTACGTCTACCACACGCGGGCCGACGGACGGCACGGGCCCGAGCTCGAACTCTTCGACGTGGGCGGCGACCCCAAGGAGTTGCGCAACGTCGCCGCTGACCCGGCCCAAGCCGACCGCCTAAGGCAGATGCACGCGGACCTCGTGAAGGAGTTGGGCGAGGACCCGGAGCGGACGGAGGCGCGCTACCGGGCCGGCGCGATTCCGGAGGTGCCGGGTGGGGTGGGCCTCCCGAGGCCAGCCTCGGCACCGTAACGTGCGACGCGTCACGCAGTACGGTGTGATCGGCATTGCGGGCGTCGCGTTGTCGGGATCGGACCCCGTGCCGGGAATCGAGTGCGAACAGTCATGCGATCGAAGCTTTTCCCTTTCGTTGGCGGTTGGATCTGCTTTCTGCCGTTGCTGGCGCCGCCGCTTTCCACGCGCGCGTTGGGCGCCGGCCTCCCATCGGTCCTCTACGAGGAATGGCGCCGAGAGCCGGCACCCGCAAACGGCGGCCCAGTGTCGACGAACCCTCCCAGCCTTCAATGGCCTTCGGTCAAGCACTGGGAAGGACGCGACGTTCGGTACGAAGTCGAGCTGTCGGACGACCCGCAGTTCGGCAAGGCGCGAACCGTGCAGGGCCAGCCGCAGAGGGCCTGCTTCTTCAACCCTCACAAGAAGCTGGCGCCCGGGACGTGGCACTGGCGTTACCAGATTCAGGACGGTGCGGCCCGGGTCACGAAAGGGCCGTACGCGTTCGTCGTCAACGCTGATACGCCGGTCTTCGAGTCGGCGCCGTTCGACACCTTCGCTGCCGCGGTGCCAACGCGCCGCCCGATCGTGGTCACGCTCGGACGGGACATAACCGCCGTCCGCAAGGCCGCCGCCGATCACCCGCTCGCGCCGGCCGTGATTGACGCCGGTCGAAAGGCGGCCGTAGCGGAGGTGTACGACGGACCGATCGACGCCGCCAACGATCCGGCCCGCGCCCGCACTCTGTCACGACAGGCGGGCCGCGAAACCCGACTGGTCAACGACCTGGTCGACGCCTGCACCCTGGTCGACGACGCGCCGATGCGGGCCGCCCTGGTCAGACGCCTTGACGTGCTGCTGAAATGGCCGACCGACGACCTGCTCGGGTCGCAGGTGTTGACGGCGCTGACCCGGGCGTACGACGCGGTCGGCGCCCAACTGCCGGCGGACACGCGGGCTCGGATATTGTCCGCCATCGACACGCGGCTGCGCACGGGCCTGTCGGCCTGGCCGGGCAACATCGAGGGCCGGCAGGTCGAGAACCACTTCTGGCAGATGGAGCTCGCGGCCAACTTCACCGCCGCCCTGGCCACCCTGCACGACCTGCCGGCGAGCCGGGAGATGCTTGAGTACACGTACGGGCTGTTCCTCGCCCGCTTTCCGAACCTCGCCACCCAGGACGGCGGGTGGGCCGAGGGGCTGGGCTATTTCGGGGTCAACAGGTCCGCGGTGGTGGACATGGCGCTGCTGATCAAAGCGGTCGGGCACGTGGACGTCTTCGAGATGCCCTGGTACCGGAGCCTCACCGACTACCTCATCTACTTCGCGCCGGCCGGCGGGCCGATCGACGGGTTCGGGGACATGCACGACCGCGTCGTCGGCGGCGGCGACGTCGGCGGCGGCATGATGCTCGTCGTCGGCCACGAGACCGGTGACCCCAAGGCCCTTTACCGCGCCGGCTTGTCCGGCGGCAGCGCCGAACGCTGGTACCGGATTGTCAACAACCTTCCGGCTGCTCCCGCCGGGGTGGCACCACCGACCGGTCTGCCGCAAGCCCGCCTCTTTGCCGGGGTCGGCCTCGCCGCCCTGCACACCGACGTGTCGGACGGCTCGCGGGACACGGCGGTCTATTTTCGCTCTTCGCCGTTCGGCGCGAAGGGTCACATGCACGCCAACCAGAACGCGTTCAACCTGTCCCGCCGGGGCGAGCCACTCTTCTATTCGTCCGGGTACTACACGTCGTTCGCGGACCCGCACTCCCTCTCCTCCTACCGGCACACCAGGGCCCACAACGCGATCCTCGTGAACGGCTGCGGGCAGGCGTTCGGCCACGAGGGCTACGGATGGGTCAAGCGGTTCGCCGACGGGCGCGAGATCGGCTACGTCTGCGGCGACGCGACGATGGCGTACCGGCAGACCACCGACACGCAGTTCCTCGGGATGCTGGCCGAATCCCGTATCGCGCCGACGCCCCGGAACGGGTTCGGCGACGCGAAGCTGAAGCTCTTCGAGCGCCACCTGGCCCTCGTCCGACCGGACACGCTGGTGGTGTACGACGTCCTCGAATCCGAAGACGACTCCGACTGGGCGCTGCTGCTGCACGCCATGAAGCCGCCCACCCTCGATCGCGACGGTCGCCTGACGCTGGATACGGGCAAGAGCGTGGCGGTGGCGACCGTGACCGGGTCGGGCGCGCTCCGGCCCGTGCTGACCGACCAGTTTCACACGAAGCCGGAAGACGTACTCAGGAAATACAAGGCCACCCCGAACCAGTTTCACGTGAGTTACGAGTCCGCGGCCAAGAGTAAGGCGATGCGATTTCTGACGATCGTGCAGATGTCCGATTCGGGCGCACGAACCGCGCCGGTCGTTGCGGACGGAGATGGTGCTTTACGGGTTGGTCCGATCCGCGTCCGAGCCGAACTGGGAGCGGACAAGCCGGCCAGCCTCTCCGTGCAGACGACCGCGTCGAGCCTCTTCGTCAATGCGTGGCCCGGATCGGCACACGGTACGCCGTTACCGGCGACCGCGAATCCCGCGACGTTGCTGGTCGAAACCCGCGACGGGAAGACCGGCGTGACCGTGAGCGAGAACCGACCTCCGCCGTCCTGATGTCCCGGCAAAGTGCGCTCGTGTCGCCGCGCCTGAGAACCCAAGGACGGATCTGTACCCGCACGGCCATTTACAACCGAATCCGTCGTGTGCAATTCCGCGACGATGCCGTGGATCTTCTACCGGCTAAGGATGTCAGCGGGACCTCGCCACGGGCGACGGCGTTGGCGGACATCGGAGCATGCGACCGCTCCGCGGGGTGATACGGCTACGAGGGCGGCCGCCGCGTTCCCATACAGGTCCGCTGGTCGAGGGATCGCCACGCGACACAACCGCACCCGATGGTCATGGCTGCGGGCGGGCCGACCTTCGGCCCCTGATCGCCGCACGAAGCCGCTCGACGGACGCGCCCGCGCATTTTTCGAGCCGTGTTAACACTTCTAAGGGCTACAGCGGCATTACCGAAGGTGACGCCGCAAACCGCTCGCGGCACCCGTGTGAAAAGACCGGCCCGCGAACCCGCCGGGGAAAGTTCCGCCCGCTCGGAGGAGACAGACGATGCGCTCAGCGAGGTTATGGAGAGTTGCCGCCCGCCTATCCCTCCGACTGCTTTGGGGCGTCCCCATAATGACGGCCTCGGTTACGAGCGCGACCGGGGAGGAATCCTTGCCGGTGGGCGTCCGGCGACTTAACCCGTCCGAGTTACGGATCGAGCGCGATTACATCGGCGACCCGGGCTTGCCCCGTCCGGTGCCGCAGGGGCTGGTTGACGCGAACCCGCCGTGGCTGCACGTGCAGGTGCCGCTGCCCGCGGGGAAGGGGCCGGCGCGCCGAGAACAGTGGAACCGCCGGTTCTACTTCAAGCTGTCGCAGGACCCGCAGTTCAAGGGGAACGTGATCGAGAGCGGGCCGAAACGGTGGTCGTTCTTCAACCCGTACAAGCCGCTGGCGAAAGGGGCGTGGCACTGGACGTACGGCGTCGCGCCGGCGGACGCGCCCGATGCGCCGGTCTGGGTGAAGGACGTCTTCTCGTTCACGGTCGACGAGCGCGCGTTC
>DATHXE010000027.1:0-14712 GCA_035459845.1 Tepidisphaeraceae bacterium
GCGCTGTGCCGAAACTCGTTCCACGCCGGGGCAGAGCGTGCGGGCTCCGGCCGGAGTGCCGCCCCGGATCCGTTGATCACGCGATCGTCGCGGTCCATCAATTGTCGCGCCGACCCACAGGCATCCCGTCCAGATCGGGACCAGGAATGCGAACAGGTGGACGTTTGCGAGCAATGCGGTGATCGGCACGATGAACCAGACGGCGCGGGTGCCCGACCGGCGCGTTTGATCGTCCCCAGAACCCACCGTGCAAGCCCAGTGGGCTTTCGCGTGCGCCGTCCGGTCGCGCACCAGCAGGTACGCGACCCCCGCGAGCAATACGATCGCAAGCGTTGCGGGACGGAAGCTCAAGTACGGTAAGGAGACGAACGTCGCGACCGCCGTCGCCGCGACGATGCCTGTGACCGCGCCGGGCCGGTCGCCCGCCGCTCGTTCGCAGGTCAGCGCGACCAGCATGACGAACGCCGCGTTCATGAGCGCGTGCACGAGCACCGCCGCCCGATATCCACCGACGTCCCACACGCTCTTCATGCCCAGTTCCGCGAGCCAGGAATACGGCGTCCACGGGGCCTTGTCGGATGCGAACGACAAGTCGTCCACGAGTGGGCGCACGCCATCGCGAACGAGCTGATCCGCCACGCGGAGGTGCCAGAAGCAGTCCGGGTCGAGGGTGTCGAACAGGACGGGCTTCGCCGCCGCCGCCAGGGCGATCAGGGCGACCAGAAGTTGTGCGGCGCGCACCGGGCGCGCGGCGAGGGCCATACCGGCTTTATCGGGCGTCCGATCGGGCGGATTAACCGGAACATCTTCCCAAATGCCGCCGGCCGACCCGGATTCGAGAATAAACGAGTCGGCACGCAACACTCCGGCGGCTCGCTCGATAACCCGGTGCCCCGGGGTCCATGAACGGAGTGCCGCGATGTCCAGCCTGCCTTCATTGTCCGCCGTTTCGCCCAAACTTGCCTTGTCGAGCGCCGCGCTCACGCTCGCCGCCAAGGGGGGCAAGTTGGAGGCCGACCAGAAGGCGATCGGCGCGGGAATGGCCGAGGCCGGCGAGAAGGCCGACCGCGCCATGAACGCGGCGTGGACGGGCATGGTCACCGGCATCGCGTCCGGGCTCGCCTCGGTCGCCGGCGCGGCCGCCAGTTTCAGCGGCCAAGTGCTCCGCGGGGGCGCGCTCAAGAACACCCTCCTCGACCATTTCAATTTCGCCACCGCCCCGCAGGGCAAGCAGTCCGACAAGGTTCAGAAGAAGATCGCCGAGGCCGAGGCCGCCGCAAACGCGTCCAAGAACGCGAGTCAGTCCGGCGAAACCGACTCTGCGGGCGACCGCCGCAAGGCCGGCTTGGACAACATCCAGAAGCTCCTGGACCTCATCCGTTCGATCAACCCGCAGATCTGACCCGTCACCGCTCGCGCCGGGCGGCCGGGTCGCGCATCCGGCTCGTCGGCAGCGCCACCCGGCAGCCGGTGCACGGGTACCCCTCCACGTCCGACGGGCGCTCGAAGACCAATTCCATACCCGAGGACCGGTATAGCCACAGCGCGGCCTGGTTCCCGCCCACGCAATTCGTCCACGCCTGCGGGCCGATCCGCGCGATGGCCTCGGTCAGGAGAGTTCGCCCGATCCCGCGCCGGTGGTGGGCTGGGTCCACGTAGAGCCAGGTGACTTTGTCGCCGTTCCACGAGACGAACCCGATCGCGTCGCCTTGCGCGTCCGTCGCGACGAGCGTTTCGGATTCGAAGAACTCGTCCGCCCCGGCCACATCCACCATCGGCCGCAACGCCCGCGGGTCGACGCCGCCCGCGGCGATTTCGAGCGGCCGCGCGGCGTCGTGGATGCGGCAGACGGGGGGCCAATCGGCGGGGGTGTAGGGGCGGAGATTCATCGCGAGAATCGATCCCGCCGGCGCGGGAATCCGACTCCACGGGAGTCGGCGTGGTGGCGTCAAGCGCGGGCGCCGGCGACGGCGCTCACGAACGCCTTCGCGTTGGCCGTTACGCTCGCCCAGTCGCCCTTCGATAGGGCGTCCTTGGTCACCAGCGCCGACCCCACGCCCAGGCACGCCGCCCCCGCCTTGATCCAGTCGGCGGCGTTCTTGAGCTCCACGCCGCCCGTCGGCGTCAGCCGCAGTTGCGGCAGGGGGGCCAGAATGTCCTTCAGGTACGTCGGGCCCAGGCTGGTGCTCGGGAACACCTTCACCACGTCCGCCCCGGCCGTCCACGCGCGTAGGATCTCCGTCGGTGTGAACCCGCCCGGGATGCTGATCTTGCCGTACTTCTTCGTCGTCGCAATCACCTCTTCGTCCAGCACCGGCGACACGACGAACTGGGCCCCCGCGTAGATCGCGTCGCGGCACGTATGGGCGTCCAGCACCGTGCCGACGCCCACGATCGCCCGGTCGCCCAGCAGGTCGGCGAGCATCTCGATCCCCGCGATCGCCTTCGGTGTCGTCAGCGTGACCTCGATCGACGGCACGCCCCCCTCCAGCAGCGCCTCGGCGATCGGCTTGAGCTGCTCCTTCGACTGCGCCCGAATGACGGCCACCACCCCCGACGCGAGCATCTGCGAAAACAACTGATCTTTGGTTCGCGGCATCACCGCAGTGTACGGGATGACGGATGACGTATCACGCACGGTGATTGCCCGCCGCTTGCGGCTTAGCGACTATCGATTCCCAGACCCACCAATTCGACTACAATCCAGGCGCACACACGGAGACCCTCCATGACCACCCCGCGCGCGTTTCTGCTCACGTTCCTGATCGTCCCGCTCGCGCTCGTGATCGCCGCGGTCCGCGCCGCCGACAAGCCGCCCGCCGCGCCCGCGAATCCGCCCGCGGTCGCACCCGCGACCGATTCGCCGTCCGACGAGCACGCCAAGAAGAAGGAACTCGACCCCGCCGACACCAAGGCCCTCGCCGACGCGCTGGCGGCCAAGCCCGGCGTCGTCAGCGGCAAGGTCTACACGCTGACCCTCCCTCGCGCCGACCTCGACACGCGCAACCTCACCTTCGGCGAAATCCCCGTCGAGGCCGGGCTCGCGACCACTCTCCACGTCTGGCGGTGCGAGTGTGGCAAGTACTACATCATCGGCCAGTACGTGCTCGCCGAGTACGAGTCCAACGACGTGCTCGACTCGCTCGTCCGCGGCGGCCTGCGCGTCGCGTCCGTCGGCCCGATCTTACTCGAGGAGAAGCCCCGCCTCGTGCAGATCCGCTTCCAGGGTGAGGGCCACATGCCGGCGATCATCAAGACGCTCGTGGACGCGCAGCGGTGGGTCGGCGACAACCGGTCGAAACCTAACCCGATCAAGCTGGATTAACGCCGCGCGACACGCCGGGTATACCCATCGGGCACGCCGCGCGACCCGTCCGGGCCGCGCGATCACCAGCGAACGAATCAGGAGACGACGCACATGTCGATCAAGCGGATGGCGCGGCGAGTGTTGGGCCTTGCGGTGGCGGCGACGGTCCTGGGCTTCGCGCCCGTGATCTCGTGGGCCGACAACAAGCCCGCGGCGACGGCGGCGCCGGCCGGGAATGCGCTCCAGAAGAACGACTTCGTCGCCATCTGCGGCGACTCGATCACCGAGCAAAAACAGTACTCGGTCTACATGCAGAGCTACCTCCTCATGTGCAAGCCGGCCGGCGTCAACGGCGACCTCCGGGCCATGCAGTTCGGCTGGTCCGGCGAGACCAGCTGGGGCTTCCTCGGCAAGATGTCCACGCAGGCGCTCAAGTTCCCGATGACCGTCGCGACCACCTGCTACGGCATGAACGACGGCGGGTACTCGCCGATGACCGACGCCAAGGCGAAGAAGTACACGGAGGCCCACCAGGGCATCATCGACGCCTTCAAGAAGCACGGCGTTCGGTTCATCGTCCTCGGGTCGCCCGGCGCCGTCGACGCCGACACCTTCCTCCGCCCCGACCCGACCGACCCCGAGCCGGATGCCAAGAAGAAGCGGAAGGTCTCCGCGGCCCCGATGTACAACGCGACGCTTGCGGCGGAGCGCGACATCATCAAGGCGCTCGCCGAGAAGAACGGCCTCGCGTTCGCCGACGTGCACGGCGCCATGGTCGACGCGATGACCAAGGCGAAGGCCAAGTACGGCCCGAAGTACCACGTCGGCGGCGGCGACGGCGTCCACCCGGCCGCCAACGGCCAGCTCTGCATGGCCTACGCGTTCCTCAAGGGCCTGGGCGTCGACGGCCACATCGGCACGATCACCGTCGACCTCGCCGGCAACAAGGCCGAGGCGACCGACGGCCACAAGGTGCTCTCGGCCGCCGGCGGCAAGATCGAGGTCGAGAGCGAGAAGTACCCGTTCTGTTTCTACGGCGACCCCGCCCAGACCAATTCGACGAGCGGCATCATCGAGTTCCTCCCGTTCAACCAGGACCTCAACCGCTACCTGCTGGTCGTCAAGAACGCCGGGGCGGCCAAGGTGAAGGTGACGTGGGGTAAGAACAGCAAGGAATTCGACGCCGCCGCCCTGGAAAAGGGCATCAACCTCGCCGCCGAGTTCATCGCCGACAACCCGTTCAGCGAGCCGTTCAAGAAGGTCGAGGCGGTGATCCGCGCCCAGCAGAACGCCGAGACCCCGCTGGTGAAGAAGACGCTGAACGACCTCCCTAAGGCCAAGGACAAGGACGCGGCGACCAAGGCCGCCGTGGAGGAGATGAAGAAGGCGAAGGAGCTGTTCGACGCCTCCGCCGCCACCGCGAAACAACCGGTGAAGCACACGATCGCGATCGAGGCGGTGAAGTAGGCGCGAGCGCCGTTCGGGTTCATCCCGTTTAGCCGCGACCCGCAGGGCAAGCGACAGCGCCGCCCGGAGGCGAGCGCGTTTTCGCGTGACGGCGCCAACCACGGGTAAGGCCTCACGGCCGTACCCATGCCACGAATTGGAGTCACCCCACCGCCGCCAGCCGCGCCGCCAGCACCGGCTTGGGCGCGATCCCCTCGACCTTGTCGACCACCCGCCCGCCCTTGAAGATCAGCAGCGTCGGCAGCGCGCTGATCCCCAGGGCCCCGGCCGTCCGCTGGTTCGCGTCGGTATCCAGCTTGGCGACCAAATACCGCCCGCCCGACTCGGCCGCGAGTTGGTCGATGGTCGGCGCGAGCATCCGGCACGGCCCGCACCACCCGGCCCAGCAGTCGACCAGCACGGGCACCGGCGCCGTCTGCACGAACGCCGCGAACGTCGCATCCGTCAGCTCGACCGGCCGCGACGCGTCCACCGCCCCGCTCGGCCCCGCCGCCACCGGGGGGAGCGCCTGGTGACAACGCCCGCACACCGGCGCCGTCTGACGGGCCTTCGCGGGGTCGACGCGGTTCTTCGCGCCGCAGTTGGGACAGGTGAGGATCGACATGGCAGTCTCCTGGGGAAGACAACTAACGCGCGCGGGCGGTTGCAGGAACCATGAAATCTGCGGGGGCGCCGATCCCGTGTTTTCGCCCGCACGGCTACAATGTGACCGAGAGGTGAAGTCATGACGCTGAAGCTCGAACTCCCACCGGCGGTGGAAGCCCGCGTGCGCGAACTGGCGGCGGCGGCCGGACAGGACATCGAAGCGTTCGTACGCGAGGTTGTGCAAGATCGCGTGGCGGCGTCGCCGACGCCGCTGCCACAGGTGCTCGCGACGCCCGCGCAACGCGCGGCGGCGTTCGAAGCATGGGTGGCGAGTCACGCGCACCGCTCCGGCGTGGTCGACGACAGCCGGGAAAGCATCTATGAGGGGCGGGGCGAGTGAAGGTCTTGCTGGACACGAACATCCTCACCCGGTCGATCCAGCCGGCCAGCGGTCACCACGCGGTGGCCAACGTCGCGACGGGGGAACTGCTGCGGCGCGGCGACGACCTGTGCGTCGTCCCGCAAGTGATCTACGAGTTCTGGGTCGTTTGCACCCGTCCGCCCGGCGACAACGGCCTCGGAATGGACGCGGACGCGGCCCGGCTGGAAATCGATCGGATCCTTTCGGTGTTCACCTTGCTGCCCGACGAGCCGACGATTCTGCCCGTATGGCGGGCGCTCGTCACTGCCCATCAAGTTCACGGCAAGAGCGCGCACGACGCACGGCTCGTCGCGGCCATGGACGTCCACGGCATGGCCACACTCATGACATTCAATGGGACCCACTTCCGACGGTTTCCGGGGGTGACTGTGCTCGACCCGATCACGATTCGACCGTCGGTGCCGTGAGTCTCATCCGCCCAAATAAGCCCGCTTCACGTCCGGGTTCTCCAGCAGCGCCGCCGCCGAGTCCGTCATCGTGATCTCGCCCGTCTGCAGGACGTACGCCCGGTGGGCGATCTTGAGCGCCATGTGGGCGTTCTGCTCGACGAGGAAGACGGTCGTCCCCTCGCGGTTGATCTCGCGGACGATGTCGAAGATTTTCCGGACGATCAGCGGCGCGAGGCCCAAAGAGGGCTCGTCCAGCAAGAGCAGGCGCGGGCGGGCCATCAGGGCGCGGGCGATCGCGAGCATCTGCTGTTCGCCGCCCGAGAGCGTCCCCGCCCGCTGGTTCCGCCGCTGCTTGAGGATCGGGAAGAGCTGGTGACAGCGGTCGATGTCGGCCGAGAGGTTGTCGCGCCGCTGGTACGCCCCGAGGCTCAGGTTCTCTCGCACCGTCAGGTGCGGGAAGATCTGCCGGCCCTCGGGGACGTGCGAGAGGCCCAGGCGGACGATCTGGTCCGGGCGGAGGCGGTCGATCCGGCGGAGCTCGAGGGGAGGGGGCGCGGGATGGGGAGGTGGGATGAACGGGTCGGGCGCGGGCGAGTGTGCGAGGAGACCTTCGGCTTGAGTGCCGACGATCGATTCGCGGTCGGGTAACTCGCTGTCCGAGGTCGAAGCGGCCTGGTGCGCTTCCGCGCTCCCCTCCGGGCTCGCTTGAAGCTCACCCTGCGGGTCGCGGCTGACCGGGGGAGTCGGCACGGGCAGTGGCACTTCAGTGCCTTTGGAACCGTCGATCTGCGGCGTCGGGACTGCCCAGTAGATCTGACCGGCGCTCGGTCGCAGCAGTCCGGAGATCGCGCGGAGCAATGTCGTCTTCCCCGCGCCGTTGGCGCCGATGAGCGTGACGATCTCGCCCTGGTGGATCTCGAGGGAGACGCCGTGGAGCGCGGTGATGGCGCCGTAGCGGACCTCGAGGTCCTGGACGCCGAGGAGCATTTCGGCGTCCTTCGAAACGGGCGATGCGACAGGGATTGGGGCGAGGGATGAGGTCACGCCGGTTCTCCCAAGTACGCCTCGATCACGTCGGGGTGGCACTGGATTTCCGCGGGCGTGCCCGTGGCGATCGTCTCACCGTGGTCGAGGACCGTCAGGCGCTCGCAGATCGACATGACGAGCTTCATGTCGTGCTCGATGAGCCAGATGCCGACGCCGAAGTGGTCGCGGATGAACCGGATCAGGTGCATGAGCTCGACCTTCTCGGCCGGGTTCATCCCCGCCGCCGGTTCGTCCAGCAGCAGGATCCGCGGGCGCGTCGCCAGCGCCCGGGCGATCTCGAGCCGCCGCTGGTCGCCGTACGGGAGCGACCCCGCCCGCTCGCGCGCCCGCCGCGCCAGACCCAGCGTCTCGAGCAGCTCGCGCGCGTCGTCCTGGAACTTGCGCCGCTCGCGGACGTAGCTCGGCGTCCGCAGCACCGTCGCCACCAGCCCGTGCTCGGCCGACTGGTTGAACGCCGTCACCACGTTGTCCATCACCGACAGATTCGCGAACAGCCGGATGTTCTGGAACGTCCGCGCGATCCCCGCGTGGTTGATCTGGTGCGGCGGCAGCCCCGCGATGCTCCGCCCGTTCAACAAAATCGCCCCCGCGGTCGGCCGGTACACCCCCGTCGTCACGTTGAACGCCGACGTCTTCCCCGCCCCGTTGGGCCCGATCAACCCGACGAGCTGGCCCGGGTCGAGTCCGAACGAGAAGTCCGTCAGCGCGCGGAGACCGCCGAAGCGGAGGGAGACGGATTGGAGGGAGAGCAGGGGCATGGGTGAGCGGTTAGCTACTCGTACCGACCTTCTTCCGCCACCGCGGCATTAGCACCGACCAGTCACGGCTCTTGAGGAGCATGACGACGATGAGCAGCAGGGCGTACACGACCATGCGGTTGTCGGCCATCCACTTGAGTGCGGCGGGCGGGGGGGCGGGTGAGCCGGTCGTCTGCGGCGCGGTCCGGCCGGGCAGGGCCGCGAGCGCCCAGTCGGTCCAGAACTGCGGCTGGCGCAGGAACTCGGGCAAAAACGTCAGGACGATCGCCGCGATGATCGCGCCCCAGAGGTTTCCGAGTCCGCCGAGCGTGACGATCACGACGAAGTCGACCGACACCGTCCACCCGTAATTCTTCGGCTCGATCGACCCCGAGTAGAAGTGGGCATGAAGGGCCCCGGCGACACCGGCAAAGAACGCGCCGACGACGAACGCCGTCACCTTCGCCCGCGTCGTGTTCACCCCGATCGACGCCGCCGCCACCTCGTCCTCGCGCGTCGCCAGGATGCTCCGCCCGATCGGCGACCGCGTCAGCCGCCAGACCACGAACGTCGCGACGATCGCCGTCCCGTACACCCACGGGAAGACCAGGCCGCTGCGGATCAGGTTGCCCGATTGGTCCGGGGCGTCCACCCAATCGTTGTAGAGGGGTATGCCGACCAGCCCGCGGGCGGCCCCGAGGGCGGGCGACAGGCTGATCAGGTTTTGGATGATGATCGCGAACCCGAGCGTGACGATCGCCAGGTAGTCGCCGCGCAGGCGGAGCGTGGGCAGACCGACGACCAGCCCGGCGAGCGCGGCCGCGAACCCGCCCCCGAGCAGGACGAGGAGGAACGTGACCGGCTTTCCGCCGTCGGACAGGATCGTGGTGAACAGACCCGTCAAGAGCCCAAACAGCCCGGGCCAGACGGGGTGGTATGCGAGGTGGATCGTGCGCCCGGCGAGGGTGAGTTCGCCCGCCGGCGCGAGCGACTTCGACGACAAAATCATGTCGACGATGACCCACACGAACAGCAGCAGCACGAGCAGCCCGGGGAGAGACCGGGCGACGCGCGCGGTCGAGCGGACGATCAGGAACAAGACGGTGACGCCCAGCGCCGCGACGGCGGCGGTCGCGAATAGGGCGACGAAGTAGAGCAACACGCCGGGCGAGGCGGTGAAGTTGTTCGAGTACGTGATCGTCGCGTACGCCGCCATGTACGCGCCGATCGCCATGAACCCGGCGTGCCCGAGTGAGAACTGCCCGGAAATCCCGTTGATCAGGTGGAGTGAAACCGCGAGCGTGATGTTGACGCCGATCAGCAGCAGGAGTTGGAGGCGCGTCGGGTCGACGTTCAGGACGCCGTTGCGGAGGTCGGCGGGGTCGTCGACCTTGAGCGGGCCCTCGAGCCATTTGGCGGCGGGCACGAGCAGGAGCAGCAGGAGCAGTGGGGCATTGCTCAGGACGGTCGCGAGCCACGCCGGCGTGCGGCGCCGACGGCTGGCGAGCTCGGGGCGCGCGTGCTCGGGCTCGCCGCGCCCTTGGGCCGCGTCGCCGAACGGGGGGGCGGCGCCGGGCGCCTCGGACGGTTCGGCCCGCGCGGCGGGAGCCGCGTCGTTGGCGTCGGCGGGAAGTTGAGAGTCGTGCACTGACATGAGGATTCGAAGCGCCGGCCGACGGTCACACCTTCTCGGCGACGTTCCTCCCGAACAGGCCCGCCGGGCGGACCAGCAACACGAGAATCAGGATGACGTACGCGATCGCGTTATTGTAGAGCGAGCCCGACGGGAGATACCCGGCGACGAGCGTCTGCACCATGCCGATGAGGAACCCGCCGGCGACCGCGCCGGGGATGTTGCCGATGCCGCCGACGACCGCCGAGACGAACGCCGCCAGCCCGAGGGTCAGGCCCATCATCGGCTGGATGCTCTGTGGGTAGGCCGTCGCGTAGAGCATGCCCGCGGCCCCGGCCAGCGCCGACCCGAGCACGAACGTGAACGAGATCGCGCGGTTGACGTTGACGCCCATCAGGGCAGCCGTGTCGAACCGGTGGGAGACGGCCCGCAGGCCGAGCCCGGTCCGCGTCTTCATCACGATCCGCCGCAGCGCCACCATCAGGGCGAGCGTGAGCAGCAGGATCAGGACCATCAGGGCGTCGATGTAGATTTCGTGGCGGACCGGCGCGGCGCTGGCGGCGACCGCGACGGCAGGGCCGGTGGTCGGGACGGCCGCGGCAGGGGCGGTGCTCGGGCCGGTCGCGGGCGCGGTCGTGGCTTGGGTCGCCGGCGTCGTCCACACGATCATGAAGCGCGACCCTTCGAGCTGGACGCGCGTCGCGTCCGCGGGCGGCGCCGCCACGTCCCCCGCGACCCCGAACCGCAGCACCGTCCGGTGCGCCCACGGCAGAAGCACCTCGGGCTTCTCCTTCGTCCCCGGGATCAGCGCCGGCTTCACTCGGTCCGGCAGCGTCTTCGGATCGGGGCCGAAGAAGATCGTCTGGCCGGCATATTGCAGGAACAGCGACACCCCGATCGCCGTGATCAGCGCGTTGATCCGCGGCTGCCCGCGGAGCGGCCGGTATGCCAGGAACTCGATCAAAAACCCCAGCAGCGCCGACGCCGCCATCGACGCCGCCAGCAGCGTCAGGAACGCGAACCAGACCGCCGTCGGCCCGGGGTGGTACATCTGTCCCCACGCGAGCGCCCCCGCCAGCCCGAGCAGCAGCACCACCCACGGCAGTTGCGCCAGGCGCCGGCGGCTGAAGACCAGCAGCGCGACCGCGCCGAGCGCGAACACGCCCACCGTGATCCACACCGCGGTCTTCGACGGCCCCTCGGCCAGCGGCAGGTTCAGCCAGCGCGTCGCCGTGTACCACGCGACCATCGCCCCGACCATGAACACCTCGCCGTGCGCGAAGTTGATCAGCCGGAGCACCCCGTACACCATCGTGTACCCCACCGCGATCAGCGCGTAGATCGCCCCCAGCGACAGCCCGTTGACGAGTTGTTGGAGGAACTCGGCCATGCGTCGGTCAAACGAACCGCGGCGGCGACGACGATCCGGACCCGCGCCTCACGCGCCCGGGTCCGCACGCGCGACCGGTCGGCCGCGCGCGTGCACTCCATTCGCACATCCGCCTGCAATTCGCAAGTCGATCGACGCCGGGTCCACACCCCCCTGGCAAGTTCGACCGCGCGCTTGCAAAACTGCCCCCGAAGCCCACGGAACTTGTTCCGCGGGTGGCGCGATCGCCGCGCTACTTCCCCGCCCCCCCGGGGTCCACGCTCGTCAGGAAGCTCGTCTTGCCGTCCTGCACCTTCAGCACGACGATCGGCTTCTGCGCGTTGCGGTCCTTGTCGATCGTGATCGTCCCGCTCGCGGCCGGGAAGTCCTTCGTCGCCGCCAGCGCGTCCCGCACCGCCTTCCCGCGCGTGTTCCCCGCCCGCGTGATCGCGTCGGCCATGATCCGCATCGCGTCGTACCCGAGGATCGCCATCGCGTCCGGCGTCTTCCCGCCGTACATCGCCTTGTAGTCCGCCACGAACTTCCGCACCGCCGGCCGCTCCTCCTGGGCCGAGTAGTGGTTCGTGAAGTAGCACCCGTTGATCGCCGCCCCGCCGCCCTCGAACAACTTCTCCGAATCCCACCCGTCCCCGCCGCACAGCGGGACGTTGACGCCCAGGTCGCGCGCCTGCCGGGCGATCAGGCCGATCTCCGTGTAGTACCCCGGGACGTAGATCGCCTCGGGGTTCGCCTGCTTGATCTTGGTGAGCTGGGCCCGGAAGTCCGTGTCGCCCTCGCCGTACGCCTCGTCGGCCACGATTTGCCCGCCGCCCGCCTTCACCGTGTTGGTGAAAAACTCGCGCAGGCCCGTCGAGTAGTCGTTCCGCACGTCGTACAGCACCGCCACCCGCTTGACCTTCGGCCCCTTGTCGCTCTTCATCAAAAAGTCCGCCATCGCCGCCCCCTGAAACGGGTCGATGAAGCACGACCGGAAGATGTAGTCGCCCGTCTGCGTCACCTTCGGGTTGGTCGACGCCGGCGACAGCATCGGCACCCGGCTCCGCTGGGCCGTCGGGGCGGCCGCCAGCGACCGCGTCGACGCGACCTCCCCGATCAGCGCGACGACCTTGTCCTGGTTGATCAGCTTGAACACGGCCGCCGTCGCCTGCTCGGACTTCGACTGGTCGTCCTCGTGCACCACGCGGATCTTCTTCCCCAGCACGCCCCCCGCGTCGTTGATCTCCTTGACCGCCAGATCGATCCCCTCCTTGGTCGACGTGCCGAACGTCGCCGTCCCGCCGGTCAGGGAGCCGAAGTGGCCGATGACGATCTCGTTCTGGGCCCGGGCGGCCGGGGCGACCAGGCAGCCGAGCACGCACGCGAACAGGAGGGGAATTTTCATGAGGGATTCGTCCGTGAAAGAAGTTGCGCGTGACTGTAGCAATGCCCCCCGAGGGCGGCAAGGCGGATCGCGATGCCTCGTGGCATGGGTACCGCCCGCAGGGCGATACCCGTGTCGGCGCCCGCACGCGCTCGACGCGCCCCCCTCCGGGTGGCCCTCACACTCGCCCCGCGGGGCCGCGACTTAACTCGCCCGCACCGATTCCTTTTAACTATACACCCCGTTAAAGTCTCCCCCGACCCAAAGGAGACTCGCGATGCGCGTTTGGCAGGCCGGTGCAGTGGCGTTCGGGCTCGGACTGATCGGGGCGGCCGCCGCCACGCGCGCGGAGGAGCCGCTCGTACGCGACGAGCTCACGCTCGCCGCGCCACCCGCCCCGGCGCTCCCCCCGGCCGAGCCGGCCGACCCCGTGCGCAAGCTCGCGCTGCTCCCGTCCGACCAGAGCGTCTACGCGCCGCCCGCCGCCCCGCGCGGGGACGAGGACGGGTTCAACACCGGCGGGGTCAACTTCGACCTCCGCTTCCGCTACATGACCGACTACGTCTACCGCGGCGTCGACCGGTCCGAGGTCGGCGGCCCGGAGGACGCCCCCAACCTCCAGTTCGAGGGGCGGATGACGTTCAACCTCGGCAAGCTCCCCCACCCGTTCGTCGGCGCGTTCGTCAACGTCTACGACGCGGACCCGATCTCCCGCTTCCAGGAGATCCGCCCGTTCTTCGGGTTCACCTGGAACCTCCGCCCGTTCGACCTCGAGGTCGGCAACATCACCTACATCTACCCCGAGCGCGACGAGGACAACACCGGCGAGGTCTACGGCCGGATCTCGTTCGACGACTCGTGGCTCTGGAAGACCGACCGCAAGATCCTCACCCCGTACGTCATGGTCGCCTACGACTACGACAAGTACGAGGGGTGGTACGCCGAGGCCGGCCTGCGGCACGACTTCGAGTTCGAGGGCACCGGCCTGACCCTGTCCGCCGTCGGTAGCATCGCCTACGTGCTCGACAACGCGTTCTTCGCCAAGCAGCCCGGCGGGAAGGACAGCGGCATGCAACACTACGAGGTCGGCCTGCTCGCCAACTACTCGCTCAACCGCCTGTTCAGCGTCCCCTCGAACCGCTTCGGCACGTGGTCGCTCGAGGCCTACGTCTTCTACACCGACCGCACCGGCAGCGAGCTCCGGGCCGACAAGCAGATCTGGGGCGGGATCGGGATCGGGTTCAAGTACTGATCCCGATCGCCGCGGGGCGGATTCACCACGGAGGCACGGAGGAAGCGGGGAGGAGGAGGATGGGGAGGTGGTGGGATGGTGTGATGGGGGGGAGGCCGATTGATCGCCGTCCCGCGCCCACCGTCATCCTGAGCGCAGCGAAGAGCTTGTCCTGAGCTTGCCGAAGGAATCTAGCCCCGAACCCCACACCGCGCTGATCGCGCGGCCGCGTCCCTCACTGTCATTCCGAGGTACCCCGAGGAATCTGGCCCCGAACGCAAGGGCCAGCCTGCCCGCACCGCCGTGGCACGGGCGTCCCGCGCATCCTGCCCGTGCAAGCGGCCCCCGACGTTCGACAGCCGCTCGCATAGGCTGGAAGCCCATGCCCGAGGAGGCCGAGCGACTCACTCCGGCCCGCGCAGCACGACCGCACACGTAATCACGATCCCGCCGGGAATTCGGCCCCAACCGAGCTCCGTCTCCGGGCGGGCGGGGGAGAGCGCGTAGCGGGACGCCAGATCGGCGGCGAGGGACGCCAGATCGGCGGCGATCGCGCCCCACGGCCAATCCTGCATTCGCCCGAGCCGGCGGGCGACGGCGGCGGCAGGCCGGCCGGCGCGGAGCTCGGCGAGGACCGTCTCGGACGCCTCGCCGGCATCGGTGGCGGAGGGGCGGGCAAAATCCAAGGGCCGGTAGGGGCTGTGGTGCGCGATCCGGACGAAGAAGACCACGAGCGGCTCGGCGAGCGGGTCGACGCCCAGGTCGGCCCACGCCTCGGGGATGGTCTCGGCCTCGATCGCGGCGACGAGATGGGCGGCGAGGGCGGCGGGGGAGTCGGTCATGGTCTGTCGATCCGTGCGAGCGTGTGTCGGCGCGGGTCACGCCTCGCCGAGGATGACGTCGACGGCCCAGCACCCTCTGACGTGCGGGCCTTCACTTTGGCCGTGCAGGTGGGCGAGGAGGTCGGCGTCGGCGCGGCCAGGGGGGGCGGCGCGTTCGAGCGCATCCGCCAACTCGGGCAGGCGGTCGAAGGCGCGGGCGTCGTAGATCGATCGGGCGAGGGCGACGATCTCGGGCGTGCGCACCGCGTCGGGCAACGCCGCTGGCGGGCGGAACGGGTTGCC
>DATHXE010000028.1:0-3365 GCA_035459845.1 Tepidisphaeraceae bacterium
CCCCCGCGCCGCGCACGCCGCGTGCGAGCGTGCCGCAGCCCCCGGTCGAGCGGACCGGGTCGACGGACCGGCACCTGCTCAACGACGAGCCGGTGCTGCCGCAGCCGACGTCGCGCCCGCGGACGTACCGGGATTTGGACCAGATCCCGGACGACTACGATTGAGCGCGCGGTCGTCTTGATGTGAAGCGAAGTTCGCGGGCGGGTCTCGAGAGAGGCCCGCCCGCGGGCGTTTGCGGGACGACGAGTCAACGCCGACTCCTGTGGAGTCGGTTTCCCGCGAAGCGGGATCTTCGGTGACCGACGTCGAGGGGGTGAGCGGCACCCTCTCGCACCTGCGGTGCGAATCCGACTCCACAGGAGTCGGCGTGGGCGGAACTGCGCAGGCTATACTCATCTGGTCACGCGCTCGTTCCGGAGGCTTTTCGCATGCCGTTCTCGGTCACGCTGGCGAAGCGGTCGTACACGTTCGCGGACCTGCGCGAGCTGATGGCGAAGGCGACGTCGGCGCGGAGCGGTGACGAACTGGCGGGGGTGGCGGCGGCGTCGGCGGCGGAGCGGGTAGCGGCGCAGACGCTGCTGGCGGACGTGCCGCTGGCGCGGTTCCTGGAAGACCTGCTGATCCCGTACGAATCGGACGAGGTGACGCGACTGATCGTGGATTCGCACGACTCGGTGGCGTTCGCGTCGGTCAAAGAAATGACCGTCGGGCAGTTTCGGGAGCATCTGCTCGCGTACGAGACGGACGCGGCGGCGCTGTCGAAACTCGCGCCGGGGCTGACGCCGGAGATGGTGGCCGCGACGAGCAAGGTGTGCCGGAATCAGGATCTGATCCTGATCGCGAGCAAGTGCCAGGTCGTCACGCGGCTCCGGAGTACGCTGGGCTTGCCGGGGCGGTTGTCGACGCGGCTTCAGCCGAATCACCCGACGGATGATCCGAAGGCGATCGCGGCGGGCGTCTTGGACGGCCTGCTGTACGCGAGCGGTGACGCGTGCATCGGGATCAATCCGGCGACGGATTCGATCGCTAATACAGCCGACCTGCTGCGGCTGGTGCGCGGGTTGATCGACGAGTACGCGATCCCGACGCAGTCGTGCGTTCTGTCGCACGTGACGACGACGCTCAAGTGCATCGAGCAGGGTGCGCCGGTGGACCTCGTGTTTCAGTCGGTCGCGGGGACGGAAAAGGCGAATGCGGCGTTCGGGGTCAGCCTGGCGTTGTTGCGGGAGGCGCACGAGGCGGCGGCCAAGGGTTCAGGGTTGAGGGTTCAGGGTTCAGGATGGGAGAAGGATGAAGGAGGAAGGTTGAAGGATGAGGGTGCGGGTCGGGAATCCGTCCCGAACCCTGAACCCAGAGCCCTGAACCCTCTCCCCAACGTGATGTACTTCGAGACCGGCCAGGGGAGCGCGCTGTCGGCGGACGCGCACCACGGGGTGGACCAGCAGACGTGCGAGGCGCGGGCGTACGCGGTGGCGCGGGCGTTCGCGCCGCTGCTGGTGAACACGGTCGTCGGGTTCATCGGGCCGGAATATTTGTATGACGGGAAGCAGATTTTGCGGGCGGGGCTGGAGGATCATTTCTGTGGCAAGCTGCTGGGGCTGCCGATGGGGTGCGACGTGTGTTACACGAACCACGCCGAGGCCGACCAGGATGATATGGACACGCTCCTGACGTGCCTGGGGGCGGCGGGGGTGACGTACATCATGGGCGTGCCGGGGGCGGACGACGTGATGCTGAATTATCAGAGCACGAGTTTTCATGATGCGCACTATTTGAGGCAGGTGATGAGGAAGAGGCCTGCGCCGGAGTTTGAGGGGTGGTTGGAGCGGATGCACGTGTTGCGCGGTGGGCGACAGCTGTTGGCGATCGACCCGGGGCACCGGCTGCTGACAAGGGGGAATGTGTGATGACGGATCACGACGCGTGGGCGAATCTGAGGCCACACACGCCGGCGCGGATCGCCCTCGGCCGGGCGGGCGGGTCGCTGCCGACGCGGGAGGTCTTGGATTTCGCGCTGGCGCACGCGCTGGCGCGGGACGCGGTGCACGAGCCGTTCGAGCCGCACCGGTTGAAGGAGGCGCTGGCGCCGATCGATTTGCCGGTGTTCTATATGGAGTCGGCGGCGGGGGATCGGGCGACGTACTTGCGGCGGCCGGACCTGGGGAGGCGGTTGTCGGACAAGGCGCGCGAGGCGCTGGGCAAGGCGTGCGCGGATGGCCCAGGGTTTGACCTAGCGATCGTGCTGTCGGACGGGCTGTCGGCGCTGGCGGCGCACCGGCAGATCCCGCCGCTGCTCAGACACCTGCTGCCGCTGTTCGGGCGCGAGGGGATCCGGGTGGCGCCGCTGTCGATCGTGCCGCTGGCGCGGGTGGCGATCGAGGACGAGGTCGGCGAGTTGATGGGGGCGCGGGCGGCGCTGGTCCTGCTGGGCGAGCGGCCGGGGCTCGGGTCGCCGGACTCGCTGGGGGCGTACCTCGTGTTCGGGCCGCGCGTGGGGAACACGGACGCGCGGCGGAATTGCGTTTCTAACATTCGCCCGGAAGGGCTGGCGCCGGAGATTGCCGCGGAGATGATTTCGTATCTCGTGGTGCAGTCGTTGCGGCGGCAGATTTCGGGGGTGGGGTTGAAGGACGAGCGCGGGGGGCGGTCGCTCGAATAGGCATGGGCGACGTCGGGCGGGCTGCCGCGGCGGCGGCGGACGTTGACAACGATTGGTGGGGGATCCAATATTTGCCGATCACGTCTACCGCCGAACCCGAGAAGGGCCCGCTATGCCGCACCGATTCGTCATGATCCTCGTCGCCGTCGTCCTAGCGGCGGTGTCCGGCCGGTCCGACGCCGCCGACGCGAAACGCCCGCGCAAGGAGTACGCCAGTCCGCAGGAGATGCTCAACGCGGTGCCGCCGGAAGTGATGCCGCTGCCTAAAGGCAAGTGGACGGCCGTCCAGATCGAGGCGACGAACGCGAAACTCAAGGCCAGCGTCGTCGGCCAACCGGCGTCGATCTCGTTCAAGGTGCGGACCATCGACAAGACCGGCGACGGTCGCCGCCGGATCATCGCAGAGAAGATCGACGTCCGCGGCGAGGCGACGTTCCAGCACGCGTATTTCACCGAAGACAAGGTGGCCCTGCTCGCCAAGGTAAAGGCCGGCGAGGTCATTCGGGTGACCGGCACCGTGTCCGGCTGCTACATCGACTCGAAGGGCCCGTTCTTCCAGGTGGTCCTCAGCGACTGCGCGCTGCCCAACAAGTGAGCCGCGGCGGCTGGGGAGACCTGGCGCCCAAGCGTGCGTTCGGTGCGACCGCTAAGTAAGTCCTAGTCGGTGGGGCGGCAGTCGCGCGATTGACAATTGACCATGGACAAT